>DATAFN010000027.1:0-2552 GCA_036257435.1 Actinomycetes bacterium | reverse complement strand
CCAGCCAGAGGTCGCGTACCTCGAGTGCCTGCACGAGCTGAAGCTGATGGTGGACCTCATGCACGACGGTGGGCTGTCGAAGCTGCGCTCGTCGGTATCGCAGACCGCTGAGTACGGCGGCTACGTGTCCGGCCCGCGGATTGTCACCGAGCAGACCAGGGCGGAGATGCGCAAGATCCTGGCCGAGATCCGCGACGGCTCGTTCGCGAAGCGGTGGATCGACGAGTACGACGCCGGGCTGCCGAACTACAAGCGGTCCGTGGACGAGCATGCCGCGCACCCGATCGAGAAGACCGGCGCCCGACTCCGCCCGATGATGAGCTGGATCAAGGAGTAGCGGCCCGGAGATCCGGAGGTCGGTGAAGGATCCGAGTACTAACCGCGTCCGGATGCTGGAACTGAAGCGACTTGTCGGGCTTGTCCGCGGTCTTGTTACTCAGATTCGTCACGCGAGATCCGGCCACAGGCGACGGAGTCGGCGAGCCGGCGCCAGGTGAATCCGGCGTCGTGGATGGTTCTCCATCCGCCGCGCCACTGTGCGCTCGTACCAAGTCCGCCGGATCCACGCGGCAAGTCTTCTCGCTCGCGCGGCTCCATGCTCTCGGTGCACAGGCGGGAAGCATCCGAGTAGCAGCGGCCGAACAGTGACCGACCATGTGCCGAAGAGTCGGATTGGTCACTCGACTTGTCACTCCGATACTTCACGCGTCGCAGCGACTCCGACCCTGCGGTGGGTATTGCGGCCAACTAAACTGACGCCTTCTCCAGGTAAGGAATCGCATCAGTGAGAAAGCCTGTCGTGCTCGTTGCGGAGGAGCTATCCGCGGCCGGGCTGGAACTGCTCGAAGGCGAGTTCGAGGTCCGGCAGGTGGACGGTTCCGACCGCGCCGCGCTGCTGCCCGCGCTGGCCGAGGCTGCGGCAGTGATCGTCCGCAGCGCAACCCGGATGGACGCCGAAGCGATCGCCGCCGCGCCTGTGCTCCGGGTGATCGCGCGGGCCGGCGTGGGGCTGGACAACGTGGACGTGCCGGCCGCCACCAGGGCCGGCGTCATGGTGGTGAACGCACCGCAGTCCAACACCGTGTCGGCCGCCGAGCACGCGGTCGCGCTGCTGCTCGCCACCGCCCGCAACGTCGCCGTCGCGGACCACACGCTCAAGGGCGGCCAGTGGCAGCGGTCGCAGTACACCGGCATCGAGCTGCACGGCAAGGTCATCGGCATCGTCGGTCTCGGCCGGATCGGGGTGCTGGTCGCGGCCCGGCTGGCCGGCTTCGGGGTGGAGCTGATCGCGTACGACCCGTACATCCCGGCGGCCCGGGCCGCTCAGCTCGGGGTTCGGCTGGTACCGCTGGACGAGCTGCTGCGCGAGTCCGACTTCATATCCATCCATCTGCCCAAGACGGCGGAGACGGTAGGGCTGATCGGCGAGGAGCAGCTGCGCCTGGTCAAGCCGACGGTACGGATCGTTAATGCGGCGCGCGGCGGGATAGTCGACGAGCACGCGCTCTACCAGGCGCTCAAGGACGGCCGGGTCGCCGGCGCCGGTATCGACGTATTCGCCACCGAACCGTGCACCGACTCGCCGCTGTTCGAGTTCGACAGCGTGGTGGTGACCCCGCATCTGGGAGCCAGCACACACGAGGCGCAGCAGAAGGCCGGGACGGCGGTGGCGCGGTCGGTGGCGCACGCGCTGGCCGGTGAGCTGGTCCCGGACGCGGTCAACGTGCAGGGCGGCACGATCGCCGAGGACGTACGGCCCGGCATCCCGCTGGCCGAGCGGCTGGGCCGGATCTTCACCGCGCTCGCCGGTGGGGTGGCCGCACAGCTCGACATCGAGGTGCGCGGCGAGATCACCCAGCACGACGTGAAAGTGCTCGAGCTGGCGGCGCTCAAGGGTGTGTTCACCGACGTCGTGGAAAGCGCCACGGTTTCCTACGTGAACGCGCCCCTGCTGGCTGCGGAGCGTGGCGTCGAGGTGCGGCTGACCACCAGCTCGGAGAGCCCGGACTGGCGCAATCTGGTGACCGTACGCGGCACGCTCGCGAGCGGGCAGCCGGTCAGCGTGTCCGGCACGCTGTCCGGGCCGCGGCATATCGAGAAGCTGGTAGCCCTCGACGGTTTCGACATCGAGCTGGAGCCGACCGACCACATGATGTTCCTCAAGTACGAGGACCGGCCGGGCGTGGTCGGCATCGTCGGGCGGCATCTTGGCGACGCCGGGGTCAATATCGCGGGCATGCAGGTGTCCCGGGTCACCAGGGGTGGCCTGGCGCTGCTCGGGATGACCGTGGACTCGGCAATCCCGCCGGCGGTGGCCGCAGCGGTGATCGCAGAGGTCGGTGCCGAGTACGGTCGGACCGTCGATCTGTCCTAGCCGACCGGTCCGGCCAACCGGACGAGCTCCGCGATCGTCGGCGCCGGATCGAAACCGTGCTCGACCAGCCAGCTCCGCGCGGCCAGGTGCCGGATGATCCGGTAGCCGCCGTAAGTCGCGGCCGCCTGCGCGCGGAAGGCCGCGGACGCGCCATACCCGTTGAGGACGGCGGGCAACC
>DATAFN010000003.1:0-2836 GCA_036257435.1 Actinomycetes bacterium | reverse complement strand
AGGCTCTTACCGTCGTCGCGGTTGATCGCGGCGTGGCTTGTAGAGGAGAAGATCGGTGACCTACATCATCGCCGAGCCGTGTGTCGACGTCATGGATAAGGCATGTATCGAGGAGTGCCCCGTCGACTGCATTTACGAGGGCAACCGGATGCTCTACATCCACCCGGACGAGTGCGTCGACTGTGGCGCCTGCGAGCCGGTGTGTCCGGTCGAAGCGATCTTCTATGAGGACGACACGCCGGAGCAGTGGAAGGAGTACTACAAGGCCAACGTCGAGTTCTTCGACGACCTCGGCTCGCCCGGCGGGGCATCCAAGCTCGGCCTGATCGACAAGGATCACCCGATAGTGGCCGCCCTCCCACCGCAGAGCCAGGACGACTGAGCCGGACGGTTCAGCATGACCGATGGCGACGCCGCGTCGAGCGCACCGCCGGCTTCGACGCTGGCTGCGGCGCGATCGGGTGCCATCCGATCGGGCCCGGCGAGATCAGGTACAGACGCGCGATCAGGGGTGGCGGTGCAGTCGGTCGCGGCGCTGCTTCCCGACTTCCCGTGGGACACGCTCGAGCCGTATGCCGCGGTCGCCGCTGCGCATCCGGACGGGATCGTGGATCTGTCCGTTGGTACCCCGGTCGACCCGGTGCCGGCAACGGTTCGGGCCGCGCTTGCCGCGGCTGCGGACTCGCCCGGCTATCCCCGCACCGGCGGTACGCCGGTGTTGCACCGGGCCGCTGCCGGCTGGCTGCGCCGCTCGCACGGCGTGGTGGTGAACCCGGCGGCGGTCCTACCAGTGATCGGCACCAAGGAGTTCGTCGCCGGTCTTCCGTCCTGGCTGGGCGTGGGTGCCCAGGACTGGGTGGCCTATCCGGAGCTGGCGTACCCGACCTATGAGGTGGGCGCGATCCTGGCCGGTGCGCAGACGGCGGCCACCGACCGGCTCGACGTGCTGGGTCCCGCCCCGGTCCGGCTGATCTGGGTCAACTCTCCGTCGAACCCGACCGGGCGGGTACTGTCCGCCACGCAGCTGCGAACGATCGTGGACTGGGCCAGGCCGCGCGGTGCAGTGGTGGCCAGCGACGAGTGTTACCTCGAGCTGGGCTGGGACCCGGACTCGGCGCCGGTGTCCATCCTGCATCGCTCGGTGAGCGGCGGCTCGCACGAGGGCCTGCTCGCGGTCCACTCGCTGTCCAAGCGGTCGAACCTGGCCGGCTACCGAGCGGGGTTCGTAACCGGAGATCCGGCGCTGGTCGCCGAGCTGCTGGAGATCCGCAAGCACTCAGGGTTCATGGTGCCGGCGCCGGTCCAGGCTGCCATGGTTGCCGCTCTGGGCGATGACGAGCACGTAGCCGAGCAACGAGAGCGTTATCGCGCCCGGCGGGACGCGCTCTGGCCGGCGTTCCGGGCGGCCGGGTTCCGCATCGAGCACTCGATGGCCGGGCTCTATCTGTGGGCGACCGCGAGGGAGGGCTGCTGGGACAGCGTGCGCCGGCTGGCCGATGTCGGCATCCTGGTCGCTCCCGGTTCGTTCTACGGCCCGGCCGGCTCCCGGTACGTGCGGATCGCATTGACCGCGACCGATGAGCGGATCACTGCAGCGGTCGAACGGCTGGCCGTGCTCTAACCGGTGCAGTTGAGCCACCCGGCGTGCTCACGGCCGGGAGCGGTCGGCAGCGCGCAGGCATTCTGGTGGGTCAGCCGCGGGGCGGAATCTCCTGCACCGACCAGGTATTGCCGTCGGGATCGCTGAAGAACACGAACCGGCCCCACGGAAAGTCCTGGATGTCGCTAACCGCGACCCCACGCTTGGCCAGCGCGTCCCGCGCCGCGGTGATGTCGGCAACGACGAGCTGTAACCCCCGCAGCGACCCGGGCGGCGAGTCGACCACGCCCTTGCCGATGGCGATCGAACAAGCCGATCCAGGCGGCGTCAGCTGGACGAACCGGACTTCGTCGCTGACCACGTGGTCGTGATCGGCGTTGAACCCGATCTGCTCGTAGAACGCTTTTGCGCGGTCCACATCGGACACCGGAACCGCGACGAGCTCGAGCTTCCAATCCATGGCGTGACCTCCGGTTGAATCGATCGACCGTGCGACCTTAGCCGGGGCGACCGACAGTTCCGCGCGCGGCTAGGCTCAGCCGACATGACCGAACCACCTGGTGCCGCCGGGTCCGCGATCGATCCGGCCATCGACGAGCTGTGGGTCCGCCGGGCCGAGCTGAGCCCGGCCGATCCAGACGCGGCGAAGGTGGTCACCGCCGCGGTGGACCTCCTCGACGCAGGCGTTGCGCGGGTTGCCCAGGTCGATCCCGACACCGACGAGGTCGTCGTGGACGAGCGGGCCAAGCGGGCGATCCTGCTGTCGTTCGCGGTCCTCGGCATGACTGAATCGGCCGCCGGCGAGTTCCGCTACCAGGATCGGATGCCGCTCAAGCGCCGGTTCGATGGGGTGCGGGTGGTTCCCGGGGCGATTGCCCGCTGGGGCGCTTACCTGGCACCTGGGGTGGTGCTGATGCCCTCGTTCACCAACATCGGCGGTTATGTGGACGAAGGCAGCATGGTCGACACCTGGGCCACCGTGGGCTCCTGCGCACAGATCGGAAAGCGGGTGCACCTGTCGGGCGGAGTGGGGATCGGCGGCGTGCTCGAGCCGCCGAACGCGGTCCCGGTCGTGGTCGAGGACGGCGCATTGATCGGCAGCCGGTCGATGATCATCGAGGGCGCCCGGGTCGGCCCCGGTGCGGTCGTCGGCGCCGGCGTGATTCTGTCCCGGTCGATGCCGGTTATCGACGCGGACACGGGTGCGGAGCTGGGGCGCGGCCGAATTCCACCATG
>DATAFN010000278.1:0-11143 GCA_036257435.1 Actinomycetes bacterium | reverse complement strand
GCCGCCGGCCTTGTGCCGGCCCTGCACCAAGGTGCGGTCGACCTTGGACTCGACCAGCCTGGCCCCCTCGAAGATGCCGGCTGCGTGGGCGCCGAGCCGGACCAGCAGCACGCCGACCGTACGGTCCACGAGCGCGTGCGCGACCAGCGGTTCGATCGCCAGCCCCGGCACGCCGGCAGCCAGTTGGCCCGGCACCGGCGGGAACGGCGGCTCCAGGAGCGCGACCGCACGGTCGGTCGCGTACAAGCGCCATCGATCCGGTCCGAGCTCGGTTCGGGTCACCCCACCGTGCCGGTCGGCGAAGCCGGCGCACCAGCCGGCCAGCCGCTCCGGCGCGACCTCGATCCTGCGCGTCACCCGGGTCACTGTAGGGGTGCCCGCCGGGCCCAGCGGAGTCGAGCCGACCGGTCGTTCCGCCGTAGGCTCGGGCCGATCGGCAACCGGAGTGGCGACGGCGCGGGAGGCGAGATGGGCGCGGTGGCGGTCAACTACGTCGTCGAAGGGCCGCCGGACGCACCGCCGCTGCTGCTGTCCAGCTCGCTCGGCGCGACCGCAGACATGTGGGAGCCGCAGCTGGCGCTGGCGGACCGATTCCGGATCGTCAGGTACGACCATCGCGGGCACGGCCGGTCACCGGTGCCACCCAGCCGGTACGAGCTGGCCGACCTTGGCGCCGACGCAGTCGCACTGCTTGATCGGCTCCAGATCGACAAGGCACACCTGGCCGGGCTGTCGCTGGGCGGGATGGTGGCCATGTGGGTGGCCGCGCACGCGCCCGACCGGATCGACCGGCTGGTGCTGATGTCCACCTCCGCCAACCTCGGCCCACCGGAGGCGTGGGCGGAGCGCGCCGCGGCGGTCAGGGCCGGGGGAACCGGCGCGGTCGCCGACACCGTGGTCGGGCGGTGGTTCACGCCCGAGTACGCGTCCGCTCGTCCCGATGTGGTCCGCCGGTTCCGGGACATGATCGCGACCACCCCGCCGGACGGCTACGCCGCGTGCTGCGGCGCAATCGAGCGAATGGATCTGGAGCCCGAGCTGGCCCGGATCCGGGCGGCCACCCTCGTAATCGCCGGCAGCGACGACCCGGCCACGCCGCCGGTACACGCCCAACGGATCGTGGCCGGCATCGCCGGGGCGACGCTGGAGATGCTGCCCGGCACCGCGCACCTCGCCAACGTCTCGGCGGCGGACACCGTCAACGCGCTCCTCGCCGCCTTCCTGACCCCACTGGGTGGAACGGCCGGCGCAGCTGTCTGACCGGTCCGGGGACGCCCGGCGGATCCGGCTGGCCGCGATAGTTCAGCGCCGGTCGTTGCGCAGCGCCGCCACCCGCAGGTCGGCCTCGATCCGCACCGCGGCCATCAGCAGCGGCGGCAGCAGGACGCGCCGCATCGCCTCCAGCGACACCCTGCTGGCATGCGCGGACACGTTCACCGCGGCCACCACGCTGCCGGTCCGATCCCGGATCGGCGCGGCCACCGCCCGTAACCCCTCCTCCAGTTCCTGGTTCACCAGCGCCCAGCCCTGGCTGCGTGCCCGGCTCAGCTCGGTTCGCAACACCGCAACCGAGGTGATCGTGCGCGGGGTAAGCGCGGCCAGCTCCACCCGGTCGAGGTAGGTCTCCAGCTCGACGTCCGGCAGTCCGGCCAGCAGCACCCGACCCATCGAGGTCGCGTACGCCGGAAAGCGGGTGCCGACATTGATGGCCACGGTCATGATCCGGCTGGTCGGTACCCGGGCCACGTATACCACGTCGTCGCGATCGAGCACCGAGACCGAGGACGACTCATTCACCTCGGCAACCAGCCGCTCCAGGTGCGGCTCGGCCACCTCGGGCAGGGTGAGGCTGGACAGATACGCGTAGCCGAGCTCGAGCACCCGCGCGGTCAGCGAGAAGAACCGCCCGTCAGTGCGCACGTAACCGAGCTCAGCCAGAGTGAGGAGGAACCGGCGGGCAGCCGCCCGGCTCGCCCCGGTGGCGACCGCTACCTCGCTCAGTGTCAGCACTGCGTGCTCGGCGTCGAACGCCTTGATCACTGCCAGCCCGCGATCCAGCGACTGGACGAAGTCGAAACCGCGATCGGTCATCGCCGGCGGCCGAACCCGGTCGGCGCGGTCGAGTCCCTCGGTCATTCGGCACCGCCCTCCCCCTCGTTCGCTGCCGTTCGCCGGCGCTGGCCGGCGGCGGGCTCCATCACCGGCGCGTCCGGGTGGCCGCGCGTGTCGAGCGCGAGCCCGGCCAGCTCCGCAGCGACCCGGACCGGCTCGTCCAGGTCGGTCAGTCCGGCTTCGGCACCGAGCCGGGCCAGGTTCGCGGCCATCGCCGCCTCGTGCACGGTCAGCCCGGCCAGGCACTCCCGCATCCACGCCGCGGCCGAGCCGACCGTGGCGAGCAGCTCGCGTAGCGGGCGCCACTCGGCCTGCCAGGCACCGGCGGCGCGCTCGTGCTCCTGCGCCATCGACGCGTAGAGCGTCGCCGCCAGCCCCGGAGCCTGGCTGGCGCAGGCATAGGCCGACACCGATGCGACCGGGTTGCGTTTGTGCGGCATCGCCGAAGACCGACCCGGCTCGACCTCGACCACCTCGCCGACCTCGGTCTGGGCAAGCAACGTGACATCCCGCGCAATCTTCGCGAGCACGCCGGCCGCGGTGGCGAGCGCGCCGACCAGCTCGGCGACCCGGGTCCGGTTGGTGTGCCAGGGCAGCACCGGGGCGACCAGTCCGAGCTCGCGCGCGAAGCCGGCCGCGACGCTGCGCCCGGAGCCGCGGAAGGCCACCTGGGTGCCGGCCGCGCCGCCCAGCTGCACCGCGAGCCGAGTCTCGCGCACCTCGGTGAGCCGACTCGCCGCCTCGTCGAGCGCGACCATCCAGCCGGCCGCCTTGAGCCCGAACGTCACCGGCAGCGCGTGCTGGAGCAGCGTCCGCCCAGCCATGCCGGTGCGGGCATAGGCCCGGACCAGCCCCGCCGCGGCGTCGGCCGCGCCGGTCAGGTCGCTGAGCAGCGCGCCCAGCGCGCGGTGCGCGACCAGCATCGCCGCGGTGTCGAGCGTGTCCTGACTGGTGGCGCCGTAGTGGACGTACTCGGCTACGTCGGGCGGGACCGCGGCGCGCAGTGCCTCGACTAACGGCAGCACCGGCGTGCCCGAGCCGCGCGCCGCCGCGCCGAGGGCGGCCAGGTCGTACCGATCCGGCTCGCACGCGGCCGTGATCGCAGTCGCCGCGGCGACCGGAATCAGCCCGATCGCTGCCTCGGCCCGTGCCAGCGCGGCCTCGGCGTCGAGCATCGCAGCCAGCCAGGCCCGGTCGGATACTGCGCCCCGCACCGGGCCACGGGTCAGGACCCCGTCGAACAGCCCGGCTGTCGTCGGCGTCGAGGGAGCCGATGGCGGCCACCCCGGCGGAACAGGCGGCGGCACCGGCTCAGACCGCGAAGAAGGCGGTCTCATGCTCGCCCTGCAACCGGATGTCGAACGTGTAGCCGTCCTCGGCGACGCCCGCGACCAAGGTGGTCCGGACCGGCTCGGCCAGCATGGTGAGCACCGGATCGGCGGCGTTGGTGGCGGCCTCGTCCGGGAAGTACAGCCGGGTGACCACCCGGTCGAGTAGGCCGCGGGCGAATATCGACAGATCGATATGCGGTGCCTGGTCGCCGCCGTTCGCGGCGGGCACCGACCCCGGCTTGACGGTGTGGATCCGGTACCGCCCGTCCGGGTCGGTCGGGCACCGGCCGAATCCCCGGAACCACCCGGATCGATCGTTCACGGTGCCACGCGGATCATCCGGATGGTCGAACCGCCCGTCCGGATCGGCCTGCCAGGTCTCGACCAGGGCATCGGGCACCGGCTCACCGTCGCCATCGAGCACCCGGCCCCGGATCCAGAACGCGTCGGGGACTCCCTCCGCAACGACAAACGGGCCGTCCGGCCACGGCAGGGCGTGCGCGAAGAACGGGCCGACCGTCTGCGCCGGAGTCGGACCGGGCGCGGGGTTCGGATAGCTCGCCGGGTTCGGATCGGGCGCCGGCACGCCGCGCGGACCGGCGGTCACCGCTCGTCCATCGGAGTGGCGTCCCGGCCGCGAAGCACCAGGTCGAACCGGTAAGCCAGCGCCCACTCCGGCTCGGTGTGGCTGAGGTCGAAGCTGGCCACCATCCGCCCCCGGGCTCCCTCGGGCACCGAGTTGAAGATCGGGTCTTGGCCGAACAGCGGATCGCCGGGGAAATACATCTGGGTGACCAGCCGCTGCACGAACGCCCGGCCGAACAGCGAGAAGTGGATGTGCGCCGGCCGCCAGGCGTTGTCGTGGTTGCGCCACGGGTAGGCGCCCGGTTTCACGGTGACGAGCCGGTAGGCGCCGTCGGCGCCGGTCACGCAGCGCCCGACGCCGGTGAAGTTCGGATCCAGCGGGGCGGGGTGCTGGTCGCCGCCATGGGCGTAGCGGCCGGCCGCGTTCGCCTGCCACACCTCGATCAGCGTGTGCGGCACCGGCCGGCCGTCCCCGTCGAGAACCCGGCCGTGCACGATGATGCGCTCGCCGAGCGGTTCGCCCAGGTGCTGGCGGGTGAGGTCGTGATCGAGCACGCCGACCCGGTCCTCGCCGAGCAGCGGGCCGGTCAGCTCGGTCAACGAGTGCGGGAGCAGCACAAGCGGACGGCTGGGTGCGCGCCGCACGGTCGATCGATAGTCGGGCCAGAGCAGCGGTGGATGCACGTCCGCGACGTCGCGACGGTAGCCGCGGACAGCCAGCCCGGTCACGCCAGCCACACCTCCTGTGTGCGCTATCCGCACGAATGTGCTTCTGCCGCAAGCTAGGCACCACTGCTGGGATGCGTCAATCGATTGACGGTGCTATCAGCACGTCCTACGTTCCCGTGGAGAACAAATGTGCGATCTCCGAACGCATCATGTACCAGCCAACAACCCGAGCCCACCCCGCGCTGCACCGCCTCGCGTGGCCGAAGCTACCCGGATCCCGATGGTCGAGCGCGGCCCGATCGGACAGGAGACCACGACATGACGTTGCTAGAGCCAAGGACCTGGGACGGCCAGGTGTTCAGCGGCGGCTGGGTCCGCTCGCACGGCGGTGACGCGCCGATCGTAGAGCCGGCGACCGGGAAGGAGCTGGGTCGGGCCGGCGTGGCCGATGCCGAGGATGTCGCCAGGTCGGCTACGACCGCCGCCGCGGCCCAGCGTGAATGGGCCGCCACCAGCTTCGAGGAACGGGCCGCGGTGCTGCGCCGAGCCGGCTCGCTGATCGAGCAGAACGCGGATGAGCTCCACAACTGGATGACCAGAGAAACCGGGTCGATCCCTGGGATGGTCCAGTTCGCGACCCACGTGGCCAGCCAGGAGTGCTACGAGGCGGCGGCGCTCGCGTCCCGGCCGATCGGTGACATCCTGCCGACCGCACAGCCTCGGCTGAGCCTGCTGCGTCGGGTACCGGTCGGCGTGGTTGGGGTCATCTCGCCGTTCAACGCGCCACTGATCCTCTCGTCGCGGTCGGTCGCGCCGGCACTCGCGCTCGGCAACGCGGTCGTACTCAAGCCTGACCCGCGCACCCCGGTCAGCGGCGGGATGGTGCTGGCTCGGGTGTTCGAGGAGGCCGGACTGCCGGAGGGCCTGCTGCACGTGCTCCCCGGCGGTGCCGACGTGGGCGCCGCGCTGATCACCGACCCGCGGATCGGCGCGATCTCGTTCACCGGCTCGACCGCGACCGGGCGGAAGGTGGCCGCGCTGGGTGCGGAGCATCTCAAGCGCGTGCACCTGGAGCTCGGCGGTAACTCGGCGCTGATCGTTCTGGACGACGTCGACATCGACCGTGCGGTCTCGGCCGGCGCCTGGGGCTCATTCCTGCACCAGGGCCAGATCTGCATGACCACCGGCCGGCACATCGTGCACGAGAGCGTCGCCGACACGTATGTCGCCGCACTGGCCGGCCACGCCGACGCGCTCCCGGTCGGCGATCCGGCATCCGGCCAGGTGGCGCTCGGCCCACTGATCGACGAGAACCAGCGAGACAAGGTGCACAGCCTGGTGACCGACAGCGTCGACGCGGGCGCCCGGTTGGCGGCCGGTGGGAGCTATGAGGGTCTGTTCTACCGGCCGACCGTGCTCGACGAGGTCAGCACCGACATGCCCGCGTACGCCAAGGAGGTGTTCGGTCCGGTCGCCCCGGTGGTGCGGTTCAGCAGCGCGGAGGAGGCGGCACGGCTGGCCGCCGACTCCAGCTACGGCCTATCGCTCGGCATCCTCACCGGCGACGTCGGCCGCGGCCTCGCGCTGGCCGAGCAAATCCCGACCGGGATCGTGCACATCAACGACCAGACGGTGAACGACGAGGCAGTGGCGCCGTTCGGCGGCGTGCTCGAGTCCGGCACCGGGGCCAGGTTCGGCGGCACCGCGAACCTCGACGCGTTCACCAACCAGCGCTGGATCACGCTGCGGGGCGACATCGCGCCGTACCCGTTCTAACGCGGCCGGGCGCTGATGCGCACACAGGTCGGGATCGTGGGTGCCGGTCCGGCCGGGCTCCTGCTCGCACACCTGCTACATCGGCGCGGGATCGACTCGGTCGTCCTCGAGCGGCAGAGCCGCGAACACGTCGAGCGGCGGATTCGCGCCGGGGTGCTCGAGCAGGGCACGGTCGATCTGCTGACCGCGGTCGGGCTGGCCGACCGGCTGCTGCGGGAGCGGATGGTGCATCACGGCTTGGAGGTGCTGTTCGACGGAGTCGGGCACCGAATCCCGCTGACCGCACTGACCGGCCGGGAGCTGACCATCTACGGCCAGCACGAGCTGGTCAAGGATCTGGTGGCGACCCGCCTCGACACCGGGCGGCCGCTGCTGTTCGAGGCCCCGGCAGTCGGCTGTGCCGACTTGGACAGCAGCACTCCGGTGGTGCATTTCGAGTACGCCGGCGACGCCCGCACGCTGGAGTGCGATCTGATCGCGGGCTGCGACGGCTTCCACGGCGTGTGCCGGCCGGCCGTCCCGCAGTCCGTCCTGACCGAATACCAGCGCGACTACCCGTACGCCTGGCTCGGCATCCTGGCCGAGGCGCCGCCCTCGTCGGAGGAGCTGATCTACGCTCAGCACGAGCGCGGATTCGCTCTGCATAGCATGCGCACTCCGAAGATCACCCGGCTGTACCTGCAGGTCGCTCCGGACGAGGACATCGCCGCCTGGCCGGACGTGCGAGTGTGGGCGGAGCTGCGTACCCGGCTGGCCAGACACGACCCGGCCTGGCAGCTGGCCGACGGGCCGGTCCTGGACAAGGTGGTCACCGCGTTGCGCAGCGTGGTGACCGAACCCATGCAGTTCGGCCGGCTGTTCCTGGCCGGGGATTCGGCACACATCGTGCCGGCGACCGGTGCGAAGGGTCTGAACCTCGCGGTGGCCGACGTGTCCGTACTGGCCGCTGCGATCGAGGACTGGTACGAGACCGGGAGCACCGAACTGCTCGACGCGTACTCGCGGACCTGCCTCGCCCGGGTCTGGCGGGTCCAGCACTTCTCCTGGTGGATGACTTCGACGCTGCACAGGACGCCGGACGGCGACCCGTTTACCGCACGGCTGCAGCGCGCCGCGCTACGCCAGCTCACCGGGTCGGAAGCCGCGGCCCGCGCGTTCGCCGAGAACTACGTCGGCCTACCCCTGACCGGAGGTTCCAATGACTCGCCGTGACACCCCGCCATTCCGTGCCGATCACGTCGGCAGCCTGCTGCGCCCGCGCCGGGTGCTCGCGGCGCGTGCCGACCGCGCGGCCGGACTGATCTCTGCAGCCGAGCTGCGCGCGATCGAGGACGAGGCAGTCGCCGACGTGGCTCGAATGCAGCACGACGTCGGACTGCAAACCGTCACCGACGGCGAGTTCCGGCGAACCTCGTGGCACATGGACTTCATCTACCGGCTGGGCGGGATCAGCCAATCCAATGACCGGATCAAGGTGAGGTTCCGCAACGCGGACGGCACGATCGAGTTCACCACCGCGGCGCTGCGGGTGAACGGGCCGGTCCGGCTGACGGAGACCGTGTTCGGCACCGACTTCAGCTACCTGGCCTCGATCGCCGCCCCGGACCAGACGCCGAAACTCACCATCCCGTCGCCGAGCATGGTGCACTACCGCGGCGGTCGCGCCGCGCTCGATCCGGCGGTGTACCCGGACGAGGACCAGTTCTGGGCCGACTTGTCCGCGGCGTACGCCCAGCAGGTGCGTGCCGTTGCCGAGCTCGGCTGCCGGTACCTCCAGCTGGACGACACCTCGCTGGCCTACCTGAACGACCCGGCCCAGCGAGCCCAGCTGGCCGCTCGCGGCGACGACGCCGAGCACCAACACCTGCGGTACATCCGGCAGATCAACGCGGCGCTCGCGGACCGGCCGGCCGGGCTGACCGTTACCACCCACATGTGCCGCGGTAACTTCCGGTCGTCCTGGGCGGCCGAGGGCGGCTACGACTTCGTTGCGGAGGCGCTGTTCTCCGAGTTGGCCGTGGACGGCTTCTTCCTCGAGTACGACTCCGAGCGCGCGGGCGGGTTCGAGCCGCTGCGGTTCGTCCCGCCGGGGAAACTCGTCGTGCTCGGTCTGGTCACGACCAAGACCGGCGCGCTGGAGTCGCCGGACGAGCTGAAGCGGCGGATCGACGAGGCAGCGAAATACGTGCCGCTCGAGCAGCTGTGCTTGTCCCCGCAGTGCGGGTTCTCGTCCACGGTCGAGGGCAACCTCCTCGGCTACGACGAGCAGGTCGCCAAGCTGGCGCTGATCGTCCAGGTCGCTCAGGACGTCTGGGGTTAGGCGCTGGCGCCGGTACCGGCGCCGGTAAGCGCGATCGTGAGGAAGTACCGCTGCCCGTTGGGCAGCGGCAGGCATTCGACCTCGGCAATCGGCTGGAATTCCGACCAGAGCTCGTAGCCGTCTTGCTCCTTGGCCGTCGGATCGTGCCGGATCGCAGCGGCCACGTAGACCACCTGGAAGAACTCCGGGTAGGGCGACTGCCAGCCGGCGGTCGGCCGTGGGCCTCGATGGCGAAAGTGCAGGTAGCCGAGCAGCGTCGGGGTGCCAAGGTGCCACCCGGTCTCCTCGAGCACCTCGCGGTGCAGCGCGTGCTCGGGCCCCTCACCAGGCTCCAGCCGACCTCCGGGCAGAACGTGCACGCTGGTCGGATCGCACACCACCAGCACCTGACCTGGGCGCCACACGATTGCCCGCGCCGAGGTAATGAGCACGGCCTCCGGTAGCCGGTCGGAGCGGTGGCTGGTCACCCGGAACTCGAGGTCCCCCCACCGCACGTCGTCAACGGCCTGCGCGGCCGGCCGCTCGGTCATGCCGTCCTTGACCGTGCACGCTGCACGTCACCGGCCCTCCCGGCCGGTGGCTCGGTCATACCGTCCCTGACCCGTGCACGCTGCGCGTCATCGCCTCGCACAGCCGCTGGCTCGGTCGCGCCGTCATCGGATCGCATCGCTGCCATCCTCGCAGGGCCACGCTGGCCGGCTGTGCGCACTGCCGGTCGCGAAGCGGGCCGTGCTCCCGTTAATCGATCAAGAGGTGGTCAGCGTGCCGCAATATGCTGACAACTCCGACTGCGGTGCGACCGCTGATCGGTTTAACGGAAGCACGGGCATTGCCCGGCAGCCCGGCGTCCCTTCGAGTGGCCAGATCTGCGACTATGGCGCCGAGAAGTTGACCACCGGCGCCGCGGCTGGTGCTTATATCAGGATTTGGCAGGACGCCGAATTCGTGCTGATCAACTTCTCGGCGCCATAGTCGCCCGGCCGCGCGGTCTTCGAGGCGCCCACCAGACCGGGCCAGCGTCGGCGGCGGGATCGGGACGTCGAGAACTGGAGCTAGACGTTGAAGCCGAGGGCGCGGAGCTGTTCCCGGCCGTCGTCAGTGATCTTGTCCGGCCCCCACGGCGGCATCCAGACCCAATTGATCTTGAAGTCGCTGACCAGGCCGTCCAGCGCCTCTCTGGTCTGGTCTTCGATCACGTCGGTGAGCGGGCAGGCGGCCGAGGTGAGCGTCATGTCGAGGACGGCGATGTTCGAGTCGTCGACGTGCACTCCGTAGACCAAGCCAAGGTCGACGACGTTGATGCCGAGCTCGGGGTCGACGACGTCCTTCATCGCCTCGGTGACCTCGTCGATCGAGGCGAGCGTGCTAGTCATCGGTCTCCTCCTGCCGCGCCTTCGCCAGCGCCTCCGCCAGCGCCTCCGCCAGTGTCTCCGGCCGCGTCTCCGCCGGCGCCGCCGGCCGCTCCCTCACCAGCGTCTCCGCCAGCGCCGGCGCCGCCGGCCGCGAGAGCCTGCGTCGACGCGTCCTTCCACGCCATCCAGCCCAGCAGCGCGCATTTGATCCGGGCCGGATACTTGGATACCCCGGCAAACGCGATCGCATCCCCGAGCACGTCCTCGTCGGGCTCGAGCTGGCCCTTCGATGCCATCAACTCGCTGAACGAGTCGGCCAGCTTCAGCGCCTCCCCCACGGTACGGTCGATCACCAGCTCGCTCATCACCGAGGTCGATGCCTGGGAGATGGAGCAGCCCTCGGTCTCGTAGGACACGTCCGCGATCCGGTCGCCGACCAGGCGTACCCGCAACCGCACCTCGTCCCCGCAGGTCGGGTTCACGTGCAAGACCTCGGCGTCGTACGGCTCCCGGAGCCCGGCGTTCACCGGTCTCCGGTAGTGGTCCAGGATGATCTCCTGGTACATCGACTCGAGCTGCTGCATCAGGCGAAGAACCTCTTGACGTGGTTGAGACCGGCGACCAGCGCATCGACCTCGGCCGGCGTGTTGTACAGGTAGAACGAGGCCCGGGTGGTGGCCGGCACGCCGTAGCGCAGGCAGGTCGGCCGGGCGCAATGGTGCCCGACCCGGACCGCGATACCGAGTTCGTCGAGGACCTGGCCAACGTCGTGCGGATGCAGGCCGTTGAGTGTGAAGGAGATCGTCGCGCCCCGCGCCTTCGCGGTCGGCGGCCCGACGATCCGCAGCCCCGACACGGTGGCCAGCCCATCCAGCGCGTAGGAGACGAGCGCGTGCTCGTGCTCGGCAATCCGCGCCATCCCGATCTCGGTCAGGTAGTCGACGGCCGCGCCGAGCCCGACCGCCTGCGCAATCGGCGGGGTGCCCGCCTCGTACTTG
>DATAFN010000259.1:0-13828 GCA_036257435.1 Actinomycetes bacterium | reverse complement strand
ACCCCTGCCGCGGGTCGATGGACCTGGGCCAGTCCGCCGGTGGGCTGCCGCCGGACGAGGTAGTCGAGGACCGGGACACCGTGCTCGCCGCTACCGAGGACGCGATCAATCGCTACCACGACCCCGCGCCCGGCTCCATGCTGCGGATCGGGGTGGCACCGTGCTCACCGTTCTCGGTCACCGGCGAGCTGATGCGCGAGTCCGCGGCACTGGCGCGGCGGCACCGGGTGCGGCTGCATACCCACCTGGCCGAGACCGTAGAAGAGGCCGCGTTCTGCCGGGAACGCTTCGGCGCGACGCCCGTGGACTACGTCGATGAGCTCGGCTGGCTCGGGCCGGACGTCTGGCTGGCCCACGCCGTGCACCTGGATTTCGCCGCGGTCGCCAAACTGGCCGCCACCGGTACCGGGGTGGCGCACTGCCCGACCTCGAACGCGCGGCTCGGCGCCGGCATCGCCCCGGTTCGCGCGCTGCTCGGCGCCGGCGCCCCGGTCGGGCTCGGCGTCGACGGCGCCGCGTCCAACGAGCAGAGCTCGCTGGTCGACGAGCTACGAGCCGCGGCCTATTCGGCCCGGTTGCGCGGCGTCCGGCCATCCGCGCTCACCGCCAGGGACGCGCTTGCGCTGGGCACCATCGGCGGTGCTCGTTGCCTCGGGCGCGAGGACGAGCTCGGTTCGCTGGAGCCGGGCAAGCTGGCCGACATCGCGCTGTGGCGGCTGGACGGTATCGGGCATGCCGGGATCGCGGATCCCGTCGCCGCCCTGGTGTTCGGCGCCCGCCCACCGCTGGCGCTGTTGCTGGTCGGCGGCCGGACCGTGGTCGAGGAGGGCGAGCTGCGTACCGCATCGGCGGACGAGCTGGCCCGGTCCGCGCATGCGGCGAGCACCCGGCTGCGCGCCGTAACGGCCGGAGGATCACGATGACCGACCTGCCCACTCGCACCCCGACCCGTGCGCCGACCCGCGAGCAGATCCCGACCCCGATCGGCGGGGGGGTCGGCGAGAGCCCGATCCGACCGGACGGCACGCTGAAGGTGACCGGCGACTTTGCCTACGCGTCCGACCTGTGGCTGGACGACATGCTCTGGGGAGCGACCCTGCGCAGCCCGCACCCGCGGGCCCGGATCCAGGGCATCGACATCACCGAGGCGCTCAAGACGCCGGGCGTGCATGCGGTGCTCACCCATGAGGACGTGCCGGGCTCCAAGCTGTACGGCCTGGAGATCATTGACCAGCCGGTGCTCGCCATCGACCAGGTGCGCTACGAGGGTGAGCCGGTCGCGATCGTGGCCGCGGATCATCCGGAGACCGCGCGGCGGGCCGCAGCCCGGATCGCGGTCGACTACGAGCCGCTCGACCCGCTCACCGATGCCGAGCAAGCGATCAAACCCGGCGCGGAACCGATCCACGACGGTGGCAACCTGCTACGCCACATCCGGATCCGCCGCGGCGACCCGTCGCTGACCGCCCCGGTCGTGGTCACCGGCGAGTACGAGGTCGGGATGCAGGACCAGGCGTTCCTCGGCCCGGAGTCGGGGCTCGCGGTGCCCGCTCCGGACGGCGGGATCGACCTGTACATCGCGACCCAGTGGCTGCACGTGGACCAGAAGCAGGTAGCGGGCTGCCTCGGGCTGCCGCCGGAGAAGGTGCGGCTCAGCCTGGCCGGGGTCGGCGGCGCGTTCGGGGCCCGCGAGGACCTGTCCATGCAGGTGCACGCGTGCATGCTCGCGCTGTACACCGACCGGCCGGTGAAGATGATGTACGGCCGCGAGGAGTCGTTCTACGGGCATGTGCACAGGCATCCGGCGGTGCTTCGTTACGAGCACGGCGCCGCCGAGGACGGTCGGCTGGTCTTCGTCCGGGCCGAGATCATCCTGGACGGCGGTGCGTATGCGTCGAGCTCGCCGGCGGTGGTGGCCAACGCATCCACCCTTGGCATCGGGCCGTACAACGTGCCGAATGTGGCCATGGACGCGTACATGGCCTACACGAACAACCCGCCGTGTGGCGCGATGCGCGGGTTCGGCACGGTCCAGGCGTGCTTCGCGTACGAGTCGCAGATGGATGCGCTGGCGGCCAGGCTTGGCCTGGACCCGATCGAGTTGCGGCTGCGAAACGCGATGTCGCAGGGCTCGGTGATGCCGACCGGACAGGTCATCGACAGTCCGGCGCCGGTGGCGGAGCTGCTGCACCGGGTGCGGGAGCTGCCGCTGCCGCCGCCGGCCTCGGACGGTGGGTTGGAGCTGCGCGAGTTGCCAGGCGGCGTGTCCAACACCACCCACGGTGAGGGCGTGGTGCGCGGCATCGGCTACGGCATCGGGATCAAGAACGTCGGCTTCTCCGAGGGGTTCGACGACTACTCCACCGCACGGGTGCGGGTGTCAGTGATCGGTGGCGAGCCGACCGTGCAGGTGCACACCGCGGCGGCCGAGGTCGGCCAGGGGCTGGTCACGGTGCAGGCGCAGATCGCCCGGACGGAGCTGGGCATCGCCCGGGTCGTGGTGCAGCCCGCCGACACGTCGGTCGGCAGCTCCGGGTCGTCATCGGCGTCCCGGCAGACGTACGTCACCGGCGGGGCGGTGAAGGCGGCATGCGAGGCGGTCCGGGAACGGCTGCTGGACCTGGCCGCGTCCCGGGCCGGCGGTGCGCGGCCGGCCGACATCCGCGACGTCGACCTGGTCGGGCTGCTCGGCGACCGGCAGGTCGAGGAGACCGTGGAATGGCGGCACCGGCCGACCGGCGGCCTTGATCCGCAGACCGGGCAGGGCAACGCGCACGTGCAGTACGCGTTCGCCGCGCACCGTGCAGTAGTGGACGTCGACACCGAACTCGGGCTGGTCCGGGTGGTTGAGCTGGCGTGCGCCCAGGACGTCGGCAAGGCGATCAACCCGGACGCGGTGGTCGGGCAGATCCATGGCGGTTCTGCGCAGGGCCTGGGGCTGGCATTGATGGAGGAGATCCAGGTCAGCGACGGGAAGATTCGCAACCCCTCGTTTACCGACTACCTCATCCCGACCATCCTCGACATGCCACCAATGCGGGTGGACGTGTTGGAGCTGGCCGACCCGCATGCGCCGTACGGGCTGCGCGGCGTCGGCGAACCACCGACGATCTCCTCGACCCCGGCCATTGTGGCCGCGGTCCGCGCCGCCACCGGCCGCCCGCTGCGCCGCGTCCCCATTCGCCCCGAGCACATCGTGGATCTCTAGCCGGGCCGTTCGGTGCTCGATCGGTGAAAAGCGGTGCGCGGAGCAGCGGTCGCGGCTCGGCCCAGTCAGAGCGTGACGTCGATGGTCAGGGGGGCATCGGCGCCCGCATCGAGCAGGTCCAGCTGCTCGATCCGCCCGGCCGACTGGAGGTCCCTGGTCGCCTCGCGCAACGGATCCAGTAATGCGGCCGTGCCGCGCACCACGACCGAGGCCACGTCGGTGCGCATCGAGACGCGCGCGTCAGACTTGGCCTTGCGGACCGCCGCTAGCACCTCGGAGACGCTGTCCAGTAGCGCGGCGTCGGCATCCCCGGCGACCATCCGCAGCTCGGCGGCGCCCGGCCAGCTCGCCCGGTGCACCGAGTCCTCCTGCCACCAGGACCAGACCTCCTCGGTGACGAACGGCAGCACCGGCGCGAACAGCCGCAACAGCGTAGACAGCGCGATCGCGAGCGCCGCCTGCGCGGAGTGCGCGGCCTCGGTGCCGTGCTCGCCGTACGTCCTGGCCTTGACCAGCTCGACGTAGTCGTCGCAGAAGTACCAGAAGAATCCTTCGGTGCGCTCCAGCGCGCGGGTGTGGTCGTAGTTCGCAAAGGCGGCGGTCGCGTCCTCGACCACCTCGGCCAGCCTGGCCAGCATCGCGTGATCGAGCGGGTCGGTAACGGTGGACAGGTCGGCCGTCGCCCCGATCCCGAGCACGAACCGGCTCACGTTCAGAACCTTGATCGCCAGCCGCCGGCCGACCTTGATCTGGCCGATGTCGAACGTCGTGTCGACACCAAGCCGCGCGCTGGCCGACCAGTACCGGAACGCGTCCGAGCTGTACTCCTCGAGCAGCGCCATGGGGGTCATGACGTTGCCCTTGGACTTGGACATCTTCTTACGGTCCGGGTCAACCACCCAGCCGGAGATCGCGGCGTGCTGCCAGGGCAGCGTGCCGTGCTCGAGATGCGAGCGGAGCGCGGTCGCGAACAGCCAGGTCCGGATGATCTCGTGTGCTTGCGGTCGCAGGTCGTTCGGGAACACCCGGGCGAACAGGTCCGGATCGGTCTCCCACCGGCCGGCTATCTGCGGGGTCAGCGACGAGGTTGCCCAGGTGTCCATGATGTCGGCCTCGCCGATGAACCCACCGGGCTGGTCGCGCTGATCCGCAGAGTACCCGGACGGCGTATCCGACATCGGATCGATGGGCAGCGCCGACTCGGTCGGCACGATGGGGTGGTCGAAGTCTGGTTCACCGGCGGCATCCAGCCGGTACCACACCGGGATCGGCACCCCGAAGAACCGTTGCCGGCTGATCAGCCAGTCGCCGGTCAGCCCCTCGACCCAGTGCTCGTACCGCACCCGCATGTGCGGCGGGTGCCAGCTCAGCTCGCGCCCGCGCTGCAGCATGGCCTGGCGCAGGTAGTCGTCCCGGCCGCCGTTACGGATGTACCACTGCCGCGATGTGACGATCTCCAGCGGCCGCTCACCGCGCTCGTAGAACTTGACCGCGTGCGTGGTGGGCCGCGGTTCGCCATCCAGGTCGCCGGAGTCGCGCAACAGCTCCACGATGCGCCGTCTGGCACTGGCGACGGTCTGTCCGGCGAGTTCTGTATACGCGGCGCGAGCCGGCGCGGATGCCAGCGCGTCCGGCGGATCGGCCAGGATCCGGCCGTCGCGGCCGACGATGGTGCGGGTCGGCAGGTTCAGCTCGCGCCACCAGATGACATCGGTGGTGTCACCGAACGTGCAGATCATCGCGATCCCGGAGCCCTTATCCGGGTCGGCCAGGCGGTGCGCGACCACCGGCACCTCGACATCGAACAGCGGCGTCCGGACGGTCTGCCCGATCAGCTTGGCGTATCGCTCGTCGCTGGGATGACAGACCAGCGCGACGCACGCGGGCAGCAGCTCCGGCCGAGTGGTCTCGATGTAGACCGGACCGGCCGGGCCGTGGAACGCGATGCGGTGGTAGTGGCCGGGTCGCTCGCGGTCCTCCAGCTCGGCCTGCGCGACGGCGGTCTGGTAGCTGGTGTCCCACAGCGTCGGCGCCTCGGCCAGGTACGCCTCGTCCCTGGCGTAGTTGCGCAGGAACGCACGCTGCGAGGTGGCCCTGGAGTGGTCGTCGATGGTCCGGTACGTCAGGGTCCAGTCGACGGAGAGCCCAAGCCGCCGCCACAGCTCCTCGAACGCCCGCTCGTCGATCTCGGTCAGCTCGGCACACAGCTCGATGAAGTTTCGGCGCGAGATGGGGAGCTCCCGCTCGGGGCGCTCCTGCGGCGGGCGGAAGGCCGGGTCGTACGGCAGCGACGGATCGCAGCGCACCCCGAAGTAGTTCTGCACCCGTCGCTCGGTGGCCAGGCCGTTGTCATCCCACCCCATCGGGTAGAACACCTCGCGGCCGCGCATCCGCTGGTAGCGCACCAGGATGTCGGTGTGCGTGTAGGAGAACGCCGAGCCTGCGTGCAAAGACCCGCTCACCGTTGGTGGCGGCGTGTCGATCGAGTACACCTGCGCGCGCGACTTCGACCGGTCGAACCGATAGGTGCCGCGCTCCTGCCAGGTGGCTACCCACTTGCGCTCCAGGCCGTCGAGAGTCGGTTTCTCCGGCATCCGGGGCGCAGTAGCAGCGGTCATGGCCTAACGGTACTGGTCCGGTCCGCGCCGCCGGGACGGATATCGCCCCGGCGGACCGAGCGGACCGAGCGGACCGAACGGTCCCGGCGGTCCGGGCGGTCCGGGCGGACGAGGCGGGCGTGGCGGCGGCCGCTCGCGGTCGCGCAGATCGAGCCGCTGGCCGTGATCGGGGTAGGACGGCGGCGGATCGAGCTCGTCCCGATGCTCGGCCGGCTCGGGATCGGCGCCTGGCCGGCCACGACCGTTCGAGCCCGGCGAGGGTGGACGGCCTCGGCCGGTGGCGGGGGACCCGATCCGGGGACCGGCTTCGGCCGTGCGGTAGCCATCCGTTGGCGCGGACGGGACCCGGGCCACCAGCGGTCCGGGCGGCGGCACGTACGCGATCGTCGAGAAGCCGGCCGCCCGATAGGCGAGCGCGGCCCTGATCCGGCGCCGCCGCTGACGGCGCCGGACGCCAACCACGGTCAGCCCGCTTACCAATGCCACCCCACCGACGCTCGCGGCCGACGCGGCGAATGAGAACCCGGGGGAGAGCGCTGCCGGCTCCTCGGCGGCCTGGGACGACGGCCTCGCGGTCGGGGTGGCGACCGCGCCGGGTGGCAGCGGATCGACCAACTGGCCTACCGGGGTGGCCGTGCCGGCATTAGCGAATCCCCAATTGAGCAGCGCCTTCGCGTCCGCTCTGATCCTGCTGTCCGAACGCATCAGGGTCAGCAGCAGCGTGCGCCCGTTCCGGGTGACGGCCACGGCGAATGTATGGTGGGCCAGCGTCGTATAGCCGGTCTTCACCCCAATGGTGCCCGCGAAGCTGCCCAGCAGCCTGTTCCCGTTCTGGATCTGGTAGGTCTTCCCCATGGCGTCGTCGGGGAAGTCGGCGGTGCGCGTTGCGACATACCGCCGGAAGTCGGCGCGAGCCATCCCGGCCCGGGCGAACAGCGCGAGGTCGTAAGCGGAGGAGAACTGTCCCGGCTCGTCCAGGCCGCTCGAGTTGACCACAGTCGTATCCAGCGCCTGGAGCCGGCGGGCCTCGGCCGTCATCAGCGTTCGGGTGTGCGTGACCCCGCCAGCCGCTATGGCCAGTGCATGCGCGGCGTCATTGCCGGAGGGCAGGAGCATGCCCAGGAACAGCTGGTGGATCGTGTATCGGCGGCCCTCGACCAAGCCGACCGAACTGCCTTCTTGAGCCGCGTCGGAATGGCGCGCGACGTACGCGTCGGTCTTGTCCAGCCGAGGCAGCAGGGTCACCGCGGTCAGCATCTTCTGCGTACTGGCCGGGCGCAGCCGGCGATGGGGGCTCTTGGCCGCGATGATCTGGCCGGTGTCCAGATCGGCGAGCACGAACGCGACGGCGTCAACGCTGGGGGGCCGCGGCGTACCCGGCGGGAGATCCACGATGAGCCCGGATGCGGCCAGCTGCAAGCCGCCGATCGTGGTGTCCGCGGCCGCCGGAGCCGCGGTCAGCGCGGTCGTGGCTAGCACGAGCCCGCCGACGATCAGCGAGAAGTTGGTGCCTGCTCGCCGCACTGTGCCGCTGCCTCGCATGTACCGAACCCCCGACGTAGTCCGAAAGACCATACCTGTACCGCAGGCGCATCGATAGCCGATCACTGCAGTGCGGTCAGCCCAGCGCGGCCACCTCCGGCCAGATCGCCGACCATGGCCGGTGCAAGCCGCGGCAGACCCAGATTATGGCGCCGTCTTCGTCGTTCTCGATGCCGTGCGGGGTATCGATTCGGCGGACCGGCTCGACCTCGGTGCACCATCCCGACAGGCGCTCTGCACCGCCATACCCGACCACGATGACCGGCCCGGTCGCGGTGTCCGGCGGCGGTCCCCAGGTCCAGTACGCGTTGTGGCCGCTGTAGCCGCGCGGGAGCCCGTAGGCGCCGCCGAACCGGTCGATCGCGCCGGCTTCGCCGTAGTTACCGGTCAGGATCGTTGCGTTCTCTCCGTCCGGAAGCGCATCCCGCACCTCGGCGACCGCGCGCACGAGTTCGGGCCAGCCCACTGTCTCCAGCGCGTCGTAGTTCGCCGCTGCCTGCGGGGTGTCCGGCAGCCAGGACAGTGGCCAGACCGGCAACGCGATGGCAATCGAGGCGGCGATGTTGGCCGCGACCGCGGCGATGACCAGCGCATTACGCCAGCTAGGAGTCCGGCTACGGCGCAGCCAGCCTTCGACCGCGACTCCGCCTGCTGCGAGCAGCACCGGCGCCAGGCCGCTGGCGTAGTACGGCTTGCCACCGGTCAGTAGCACCAGGCCGACCACGATCAGGTAAGCCCAGCCGAGACACCGGTACCGCCGGGCGTCCGGCGTGCGCAACAGCCGGACCAGTCCGGCGATCAGGATGGCTGCGATCGGCGGACCGATCAGGATCAGCTGGAACGGAATCGCGCCGAACCGCCCGCCGAACTCGCCCTGGTCCGAGATCTCGGCCGCCATGTCCAGCTGTGGCCAGCCGTTCGCCGCCTGCCAGATCAGGTTCGGAAGCCAGACGAGCAGCGCCACCGCACCGCCGGCATACGGCCAGATCGTGCGCAGCGCATCCCTCGGCCCGGCCACGGCAACCCCGCCGAGCAGGCCGATTGCGACCAGGACGAGCGTGTATTTGTTCCACAGTCCGACCCCGAGCACCGCCCCCATCGCGAGCCACACTCGCTGCTCACCGGTGTTCAGCCAGCGCAGCAACAGCCAGCTGAGCACCATCGCGAACAGCAGGTCGAGCGTCGTCGTGCTGAGCAGGTGCGAGCTCCCCAGTACCAGGCCGCTGCCGGCCCAGCAGGTCGCCGCCACCAGTTGAGCGGTGCGGCCCCCGCCGAGCTCGCGGGCCAGCAGCCCAGCAAGCAGCACCATGGCCACCGCCGCAAGCGTGCTGGGCAGCCGGAGCATGACCAGCGAGCCGGGGAAGAGCTCGTCCAGCAGCCGGGCCAGCGCCGGGGTCAGCGGTGGCTGGTCGATGTAGCCCCAGTCCAGGTGGCGGCCGGCGGTCAGGAAATACAGCTCATCCCGGTGGTAGCCGTACCGCCCGCTGGTCAACAGCAGGAGCAGACCGGTCGCGCCGGCGACGAGCGATACCGGCACCCAGGCAACCGGTGGCCTGGTGCTGGTCGCGGTGTCCTGCGCGGTCCCGATCGGCACGGCACGCCAGCCTAGTAAGCACGATTGGCGCGGAACAGCATCGGTGCTGGTGCGGGCCGTACGATCGCGGCATGGCCAGACAGAGCGAGTCGGGGTTCCCGATCGAGCCGGTTTACGGGCCAGATGCGCTGGCCGGCTGGGATCCGGACGGCAAGCTCGGCGAGCCGGGAGAGTACCCGTACACCCGCGGCGTGTACTCGAGCATGTACACCGGCCGGCCATGGACGATGCGCCAGTACGCCGGATTCGGCACCGCAGCCGAGTCGAACCGGCGCTACCACCAGCTCATCGCGCACGGTACGCACGGCCTCTCGGTCGCGTTCGACCTGCCCACCCAGATGGGGTTCGACTCGGACGCGCCGATCGCGCATGGTGAGGTCGGCAAGGTCGGCGTGGCCATCGACTCGATCGAGGACATGCGCGTCCTCCTGGATGGCATACCGCTGGACCAGGTGTCGACCTCGATGACGATCAACGCGCCGGCCGCGCTGTTGCTGCTGCTCTACCAGCTGGTCGGCGAGGAGCAGGGGGTGCCGGGCAGCAAGCTGTCCGGCACGATCCAGAACGACGTGCTCAAGGAGTATGTCGCCCGCGGGACCTACATCTATCCGCCCAAGGCGTCGCTGCGGCTGGTCACCGACATATTCCGGTACTGCCGAACCGAGATTCCGCGCTGGAACACGATCTCCATCTCCGGCTACCACATGGCCGAGGCTGGGGCCACGCCGGCGCAGGAGATCGCGTTCACCCTGGCCAACGGCATCGAGTACGTCCAGGCCGCCATCGCGGCCGGCCAGGATGTGGACGAGTTCGCGCCCCGGCTGGCGTTCTTCTTCGTCGCCCGGACCACGCTGCTCGAGGAGGTAGCGAAGTTCCGCGCGGCCCGCCGGATCTGGGCCGACATCATGCGCTCCACGTTCGACGCGAAGAACCCGAAGTCCGAGATGTTGCGGTTCCACACCCAGACCGCGGGCGTGCAGCTCACCGCGCAGCAGCCCGAGGTCAACCTGGTCCGGGTCGCGGTCCAGGCGCTCGGCGCGATCCTGGGTGGCACCCAGAGCCTGCACACGAACTCGTACGACGAGGCGATCGCGCTGCCTACCGAAAAGGCGGCTCGGCTGGCGTTGCGGACTCAACAGGTGCTCGCGCATGAGACCGATGTGACCGCGACGGTAGATCCGTTCGCCGGCTCGTACGCGGTCGAGTCGATGACCGATGAGCTGGAGGCCGCGGCGCGCGAGCTGATCGACAAGGTGGAGGAGCTCGGTGGCGCGGTCGCCGCGATCGAACGGGGTTTCCAGAAGTCGCAGATCGAGCGCAGCGCCTACCAGATCAGCCAGTCCATCGATGCCGGCGAGCGGATCGTGGTCGGGGTGAACAAGTATGTGCTTGCGGACGAGGAGCCGTACGAGCCGCTACGGGTCGATCCGGCCATCGAAGAGCAGCAGGTCAAGCGCTTGGCCACGCTCCGCGAGCAGCGGGACAACGCGGCTGTGCAGCGGACCTTGGCGGACCTGCGCCGGGCCGCCGAGGGCAGTGACAACGTCGTTTTCCCGATGAAGCAGGCGCTGGCCGCCCGGGCCACCCTGGGCGAGGTCTGCGATGCCCTCCGCGAGGTCTGGGGTGTCTACCGACCGGGTAGCTCGATCGGGTGATGGCTGGCATGGCCCGGCTCTTGGAAGGTCAGCGTTTGGTGACGGGTCAGCAACGGGTATCACCTCAAGTTCTGCCCAGAACATGGTGTCGCCCCCTAACATCTGAATCGTGACTTTGACCACTGCGCTCACAACTGAGCTCTCGCAGCGCTGGAAGGCGTTCGAGGACGAGCTCATCGAGCTGCGGCGCGATCTGCACGCTCATCCCGAGCTGGCCAGGGCGGAGGTCAGGACCACCAGGCTGGTCCGGGAGCGCCTGGAAGCGGTCGGGCTTACTTGCCGCGTGCTTCCCGGCGGCACCGGCCTCATTTGTGACATCGGCACTGGAAAGCACACGATCGCATTGCGCGCCGACATCGACGCGCTGCCGATCGCGGACGAGAAGGATGCGCCGTACCGGTCCACGGTTGACGGTGTGTCGCACGCGTGCGGGCACGATGTTCATACCGTCGCGCTGCTCGGGGCCGGTCTGATCTGCAACGAGCTCGACCGCGAGGGCATGCTTCCGGGCCGGATCCGGCTGATCTTCCAGCCGGCCGAGGAGAGCATGCCGGGCGGTGCGCTGGACATCATCGAAGCCGACGGGATCGATGACATCGACGCGATCTTCGCGCTGCACTGCGACCCCCGTACGGATGTCGGGCAGGTGGGGATCAGGGCTGGGGCGATCACGGCGGCATGCGATCGGGTGCACATCCGGCTCAGCGGGTCCGGCGGGCACACCGCTCGCCCACACCTGACCGCCGATCTGGTGTATGCGCTCAGCAAGATCGCGACCGATCTGCCGGCGGCGCTGAGCCGGCGGGTGGACCCGCGCAACGGCCTGTCCCTGGTCTGGGGCCGGATCGCGGCCGGCACCGCCGCCAACGTGATCCCGCAGTCCGGTGAGCTCGAGGGGACGCTGCGCTGCCTGGAGCTCGCCGCCTGGGAGGGCGCACCCGACCTGATCGTGCAGCTGGTCGAGGACATCGCCACCTCCTACGTGGCAAAGGCCGACATCGACTACCGGCGCGGCGTGCCGCCAGTGGTGAACAACTCTCGCTGCGTCGACATGATCGAGCAGGCAGCCGTAGAGGAGCTCGGGGTCGGCGCGGTAGTCCTGGCCGAGCAGAGCCTAGGCGGCGAGGACTTCGCCTGGTACCTGCGCGACGTGCCAGGCGCGCTGGCGCGGCTCGGGGTTCGCAAGCCGGGCGACCCGACGAGCCGCGACCTGCACCAGGGCAGCTTCGACGTCGATGAGCGGGCCATCGGGGTCGGCGTTCGGGTGACGGTGGCGACCGCACTGCGGGCACTGGCCGAGCTGAACTGACTTTCCGCGCGGCTAGGCGATCAGGACAAGTTCGTAACGATCGCGTAGCAGGCGGGTGACCGACACCAGCACAGCCGGTCCGCAGGGCTTAACCTGAGCCAGTTTCCCGCGCCGGTCGAGAAGCGCGGATGCTCCGTGAAAGGAGACCCACTTGCGTCGGGTTATGAAATTCGCACCGGTTCTGCTCGCCGGTGTTCTAGTAATGAGCGCGTGCGGCGGCGACGACGACGACGCCGGTGGCGGCGCCTCGTCCCCCGCGACAACCAGCAACCTGAAGGTTGGCCTGGCCTACGACATCGGCGGGCGTGGCGACCAGTCGTTCAACGACGCTGCTGCCGCCGGTCTGGACAAGGCCAAGACGGACTTCGGTATCGCCGAGGACAACGTCAACGAGCTCGAGGCGAGTGCTGGCGAGACGGATGCCCAGAAGGAGGAGCGGCTGCGGCAGCTTGCCGAGGGCGGCTACAACCCGATCATCGCGGTCGGCTTCGCTTACTCAGGACCGCTGGGGAACGTCGCGAAGGACTTCCCCGACGTCAAGTTCGCCATCATCGACGACGCGGCGGCGCAGGGCGCGAACATCGCGAACCTCACGTTCGCCGAGCACGAGGGCTCGTTCCTCGTCGGCGCGGCTGCCGCACTGAAGTCGACGGCCGACCACATCGGCTTCGTCGGCGGCGTGGACGTGCCGCTTATCCACAAGTTCGAGGCCGGCTTCATGGCAGGTGCCAAGGCGGTCAATCCGGATATCACGATTGATTCCATCTACCTGACCCAGCCGCCGGACTTCACCGGGTTCAACGATGCAGCCAAGGGGCAGACCGCGGCCGACGGCATGTTCGACGCCGGCGCCGACGTGGTCTACCACGCGGCCGGCGGCTCGGGTGGCGGCGTGTTCACGGCTGCCCAGGAGGCCGGGAAGATGGCGATCGGGGTCGACTCCGACCAGTACAACACCGCGGATCCGGCGGTGCGCGACGTCATCATCACCTCGATGATCAAGAAAGTCGACACCGCGGTGTACGACTTCATCGAGAGCGTCAACACTGACCAGTTCAAGGCCGGTGAGACGGTCTTCGACCTGGAGGCGGACGGCGTCGGCTACTCCACTACCGGTGGCAAGATCGACGACATCGTGCCGCAGCTCGAGGAGTACAAGGCAAAGATCATTAGCGGCGAGATCACGGTCCCATCCAGCTGATGATCGGCACGAGCCCGGGGAGACGCGGTAGCGTCTCCCCGGGCTCGACTCAGCTGTTGCCTGGCTCCTTGCCTAAGGGGGTTGCATCATCAGTGACGTGACCACTCCGGATCCGCCGGCCGCGGCCGCACCGCCGTCCGCCGTCGAACTGCACGGAATCACCAAGCGTTTCCCCGGCGTCGTGGCCAACCGGGATATCGACATCGTGGTCAAGCACGGGCAAGTGCACGCGATCGTCGGTGAGAACGGCGCCGGCAAGTCGACGCTGATGAAGATCCTCTACGGCATGCAACGTCCGGACGAGGGCCGGATCGTTGTCAACGGCCGCGAGTCGGTGTTCCACACGCCGGCGGATGCCATCGCCGCCGGCATCGGCATGGTGCACCAGCACTTCATGCTGGCCGACAACTTGACGGTCCTCGAGAACGTGGTCCTTGGCAGCGAGCCCAGGGGCCGGCTCGGCCGGATCGACTTCGATGCCGCCCGTGGACGGATCAAGGAGCTATCCGAAACGTACGGATTGGACGTCGACCCGGACGCGCTGCTCGAGGAGCTCGGCGTTGGCGACCGGCAGCGGGTGGAGATCGTAAAGGTGCTCTATCGCGGCGCGCGCATTCTCATCCTGGACGAGCCGACCGCCGTGCTGGTGCCACACGAGGTGGACGAGCTATTCGACAACCTGCGCGAACTCAAAGCCGAGG
>DATAFN010000225.1:0-5767 GCA_036257435.1 Actinomycetes bacterium | reverse complement strand
CGGTAGTACGCCTTGCGGTAGTAGTAGCAGGTGGCCCGGAACGCCAGCGGGAACGGCAGGACCAGCAGCGCGGGCGAGAGCTTCCACCAGCTACCGACCAGCGTCAGCTCGCCGGAGCCCTCCACGCAGTTGGCCGCGAGGCAGGGCGAGTAGAGCGGGGAGATGTACTGGCCGGCGACGTAGTACTTGTTCATGAACGCCCGCCAGGTGGCATAGACGGCGAACGCCAGCAGCACGACAGCGGTAATGGCAGGGGCGACCCACCAGCGATCCTTCCGCAGCGTGCGCTGGGGAATCCGGGCCCTGGCGCCGGCGGAGACGGTATCCGTGGCCATGTTCTTCCGTATTCGGTATCGGGAGGTCAGGGTGCGGTCGTGCTCCCGGCCGTGCACGACAAGTCGCCACCTCCGGGCCCGCCGCTTCGAGACCGAGGGTAGGGCCTTGGCGACCTGCGGTGTGCGCCGGGTCCGCAGAAATCGCAGGACGTGGCAGTGCCGTGGCACACCTGGCTCGAGCAGATCCGGCCGGGTAGCCGCTTCATGACCACCTGCGGTTCAGTCACACTTCAGGATGGGCCGGGCAGCCTCGTCGGAGCGGGTACGGCCGAGCGGTGCTGTGCAGCGGTAGGGCGGCACGCTACGGCGGATCGATGCGCGGCGGATCAGGCAGGGAGCGGGTCATGCGGGTGCTCGTCATCGAGGACGAGGCGCGATTGGCCGCCGGATTGCGGCGGGGTCTGGCGGCCGAAGGCTTCGCCGTCGATGTGGCGCTCAACGGCGTCGACGGGCTCTGGCTGGCTCGGGAGAACCCGTACGACGTGATCGTTCTGGACATCATGCTGCCGGGCATCAACGGCTACAAGATCTGCCAGACCTTGCGCACCGACGGCGTCTGGACCCCCATCCTCATGCTGACCGCGAAGGACGGTGAGTGGGACCAGGTCGAGGCGCTGGACACCGGCGCCGACGACTACCTGATCAAGCCGTTCTCGTTCGCGGTGCTGGTGGCCCGGCTGCGCTCGCTGTTACGCCGCGGCGCACCGGCGCGACCCGCCGTGCTCGCAGCCGGCGACCTGCGGCTCGACCCGGCGACCAAGCGGGTCTGGCGCGGTTCCGACCAACTTGATCTGACCGCCCGCGAGCTCGCGTTGCTCGAGTTCCTGCTCCGGCGCCGCGGCGAGGTGGTGTCAAAGCGCGAGATCCTCGCGCACGTCTGGTCGGACGACTTCGAGGGCGATCCCAACATCATCGAGGTGTACGTGCGCCACCTGCGCAACAAGCTCGACCGCCCGTACGGCCGCTCGGCGATCGAAACCGTACGTGGCCTGGGCTACCGGCTGGCCGCCGATGGCGGTTAGGACCCGCCGGGCGCGCCCTGACCGGCCCTGGCGGTGGGGCGGCAGTGTTCGGGTTCGGACGACCACCGGGGCGGTCGTCGTCGTCGGCCTCGCGCTGCTCGTCGGGGCGATCGGGCTGATCGTCGCGCTCCGACAGGCACTGGTCGCGGAGGTGCGCGCCGGGGCTGAGTCCCAGGCCGGCGCGGTGGCCGCTGCGCTGACGGCCGGTGCCGATCCAGGGGCGCTCACCAGCGGGATCGGTGAGGAGCGCCTGGTCCAGGTGCTTGATCCGCAGGGACGGGTAGTCGCCTCGACCGCAAACGTGGCGGAGCGGTCGCAGCCACTTCCGATCCCGCCACCGGGGCACCCGGTTCGAGTACCGGTGGCCGGCGACGAGGGTGACTTCCTGGTAGTCAGCGCGAGCGCCGAAACCGCGGACGGCCGGCTCACCGTGCTTGGCGGTGGTGCTCTCGGCGATGTCTCCGAGACCACCCGGATCGTCGCGAGCCTGCTCGCCGCCGGGCTGCCGATCCTGCTCGGCCTGGTTGCGGTGACCACGTGGCGAGTAGTCGGGCGAGCCCTGGCGCCGGTCGACGCGATCCGCGCGGAGGTCGAGGAGATCTCCGCCAGCCAGTTGCATCGCCGGGTGCCCGACCGGGGTGGCGAGGACGAGATCGCCCGGCTGGCCCGGACCATGAACCAGATGCTGGCGCGGCTGGCCGCGGCTCAGGCGAGGCAGCGCCGCTTCGTCTCGGACGCGTCGCACGAGCTTCGCTCCCCGGTGGCCTCGATCAAGGCGAACGCGGAGGTGGCCCAGGCCGATGGCCTGGGCGGGGCCGGTACGGACGAGCTGGCGAGCATCGTGCTGGCCGAGATCCTGCGGATCGAGCGGCTGGTGGAGGATCTGCTGCTGCTGGCCCGGCTGGACGAGGATCCTGGCCAGCTCGGTCGCCGCCCGGTCGATCTGGACGACCTCGTCTTCGCCGAAGCGACGCGGCTGCGGGCGGTGGCGGGTCCGAGCGTCGCCGTCGACACCACCGCGGTCTCGGCCGCCCGAGTGGTTGGGGACATCACAGGCCTGCGCCGGGTGTTGCGCAATCTAGGCGAGAATGCGGCCCGGCATGCCCAACGGCGGGTCTCGTTCGAACTGGCGGAACGGAACGGCACGGCGCGGTTGGTGGTCGAGGACGACGGACCGGGTATCCCGCACGATGCTCGGGCTCGGGTATTCGAGCGGTTCGTTCGGCTGGACGACGCCCGGGCCAGGGATGACGGAGGCGCCGGCCTGGGTCTGGCGATCGTGGCCGAGGTGATCGCAGCAAGCGGCGGCACGGTCTCGGTGGGGGACGGCCGGCGGCTCGGCGGTGCGCGGATCGAGGTGGTGCTCCCGATCGCCCGCTAGGCCCTCGACGGGTACGGCCGGAACTGGATGTCGCGAGTGGTCGCGTTGGCCGCCGCGAACTCGAACAGCCGCTCGGCCTCCTCGGCGAGCTCGACCATCGCCGCTTGGGCCAGCCGGGCGAACGGCCGAACCGTCAACGTGGCCGAGGCGCGGCTCCTGTTGATCTTCCAGGTGCCGGCCGTCATGCCGTCAACCAACACGATCTGCGGCATCACACCGTCCGGCGGGAACTGCTGCCAGCGGTAACCGTCGGTGATGACCCGAGATCGGTCCGCGTGCGAGAGCAGCAGGTTGTCGTAGTCGTACAGGAAGCGCACCGGAGCCGGGGTGTCCGGGTCGGGTCGCGGCGCATCCGGAAGGTCGAACAGCTCCCGATCGGACTCGTCGCGGAACATCCGTAGCTGCGGCCGCAGCCGCTCGAACACCTCGGCGAAGCGGGTCAGTCCCGACCAGGTCTGGGCGTCCATCACGGTGGCCGGGCCGAACGCGGTCAGGTAGCGCACGACCAGCTCATCAACCGTCATCGGCGGCGCTTCGGTCGCCTCGGTGCCGCCCAGCCAGGCCTCCGCGCTGGTGTGCAGGGCGCGACCGCTCTTGCCCCAGACCCCGCGCGGTGGCACCTGGACCAGCGGCACCCAGGCGCGCACGGCCTGGGCGAGCGATGCCTGATCGCGGCCCGGCCATCGCTCGGCGAGCAGCCGGCCCAGCTCGCTGAACGTGCGTGGCTCCTCGTCGACCAGCTTCCTGCCGGCCGCGGCGACCTCATCCCGGTCCAGCCCGACCAGGTTGCGGCCGAAGTTGCCGCTCATGCTGCGCTCGATCACCGGCTGGACCAGCGGCCGGATCGCCAGGCAGTCGGCGGCGGTAACCAGGTGAATGGTCGAGCGCATGAGCGCAATCCGAGCCACCGTGCGATCAGTCAGCAGCTCCGCGAGCCGCTCGGGCTGGAACCCGGTCAACCGTGACCACAGGCCGTGGTACCAGGATTGCGGGGTTTGTGCCTGCAGCCCGACCAGATGCCCGACCGCGTCCAGTAACGGCATCTCGTGCCGCCGCAGCAGCAATTGACGCGCCAGCGTGGCGCGGTTGAGCGCGCGGCGGCTGAGGACGTTAGTCATCGGCACGCTCGATGATCACTACAGGAATCACTCTCTTGGTCTCGACGTACTCGCGGATATGCCTGGCCACCCAGCCGGTCGGACTGTCGGTTACGGCGCGGTCCTGGTCAGTTGATCCCATCCGGTCCGTCCTCCAATAGATCGACCCGCGAGCCTAGCGGCGGGTTACCGTCCGCTCCATGTAGTCGCGAACGGTTCCGTCGGCGGCGCGTGCCTGCCAGAGCTGCAGCGTCTGCGGATCCTCGGCCGCGCGATGCCGCGCCAGCCGCTCGGTCGCGGCCAACCGCAACAGATGCTTGGTGAGCCGGAAGGTATCGGCTGGAGTCATGGCGGCCAATCGCTGCGCGGTCGCCAGTGCCGTCTCCAGGAGCCGATCGGCCGGCACGACCTCGTCGACCAGGCCGAGCTCGAGTGCCTGCGGTGCTTCGTGGGTCGCGCCGGTTAGCACGAGCCGGCGAGCCCGCTGCTCCCCGATCGCATCGATGAGGATCTCCAGCCCGGACATCGGGAAGGGCACGCCGACCAGCAGCTCCGGCACGCCGATCCGGCCGGCCGACATGATCCGATAGTCGCAGCCGCTGGCCAGGATGCAGCCGCCGGCGATGGCGTGGCCGTTGAGCGCGCCGACCACCGGTTTGCCGATGGTGAACACCGCTTCGAACGATTCGGACAGCGCGGCCAGGTAACGATCGACGTACTCCGGCCCGCCGTCCACGATGCGCCAGAGGTCGACGCCCGCAGAGAACGCCCGGCCGGTGCCGGTGAACACGACGGCACGGTGGTCAGAGGTCGCCAGCTCGGTGAACGTCTCGATGATCGCGGTCACCAGCTCGAGATCGAGCGCGTTCACCGGGCCGTGCGCGAGGCGAACGACCGCGATCCCGCCTTGATCATCTCGTACGATCACGTGGACTCCTGGGTGGTCAGTGTGCTCTCAGTTCGGCTGGATCGTTCGGATCGGCTACCCGGATGCGGTGGTGCGGCTGCAGGTCATCGTCTGCCCGGTCGTCTGGCTGGCCGCTGGCCCGGTGGCCTGGTTGATCGCCCGGCGGGCGGAGCGTGGCCTGAGCGTAGGGCGCCGCGGTGCCGAGCAGGACCACCGTGGACTCGTCGGAGAGTGCGCCGGATTCGGCGAGCTGGCCAGCGCCGTGCAGGGCAGCCGCGGAGGCCAGCTCGAGCACGATCCCGGTCGCCGCCAGTGTGCGCCAGGCCGCCCACAGCTGCGCGTCGTCGCAGCTGACCGCACTGCCGCCGCTATGGCGAAGGGTGAGCAGCGCCATCGTGGTGGCCAGCCGGTCGCCGATTGACCGGGCCTGGTTGGGACCGTCATCGGCCACCCGCTCGGGCTGCTCGAGATCCCGCCGCAGGGCGTCGCTCAGGCTGGGGAAGCGCTCAACCGCGAGCATCCGGGGCACGGTCGCGGTCCAGCCGAGCTCGCGCAGGTCGACGAACCCCGCCCAGATCCCGAACAGGCCGTCACCCCGGGAGACCGGCACTACCACCCAATCGGGCGCCTGCCAGCCGAGTGATTCGGCAATCTCATAGGCGATGGTCCGGTAGGCGTGCACACCGGCCGGATGGCTGGCTATCGGTGGCAGCAGGTAGTTCGTGAGCGGATACCAGCCGAGCCGTTCCACGCCCGCGCGTAGCGCGGTCCAGCGAGCCGCGCTGGTATCGGTAAGGATCAGCCGGGCGCCGAGCGCATCGAGTACGGCCGCGGTGGGCTCCGGAAGGCCCGGTGTCGAGATGACCACGCAGGTCATCCCGGCGGAGGCGGCGTACGCCGCGGCCGAAATCCCGGCGTTGCCGCTGCTGGCGAGCGCGACCGTGGTCGCGCCGCGGTGCCGAGCTCGGCTCACCGCACCGCTGGCCAGGCGGTCCTTGAACGATCCGGTCGGGTTGGCGCCCTCG
>DATAFN010000202.1:0-2095 GCA_036257435.1 Actinomycetes bacterium | reverse complement strand
CGGATCTTCGCCACCACCGGCGGCGGCGCGTTGGCCAGGAAGGCCGGGGTGGCCAGCTTGGCCGCCGCCCTCTCGGCCTCCTGCACGGCCGCGGCCAGCTCCCTGGTCAGCCGGTTGCGCTGCGCGGTCATGTCGATCACGCCGGCGAGGTCGAGATCCACGGTGACCCCAGCCGCGGTGACGGTCGCGGTCGGGACCAGGCCGGCCGGGTCGGCCGGTGCGACCAGCTTGGTCAGTGCCCGCAGGTGCCGTTCGTGGCCGGCGAGGTCGGGGCGCGCGGCGGGGCCGTAGCTCAGCCGCGCCGGCACATCTTGTCCGGGCTTCAGCCCTTGCTCGGCGCGGAACCGCCGAACCTCGGTAACCGCCTGCCGTAGCGCCGCGATCTCCGACTCGGCCGCGAGATCGCGACGGGTCGGGTCCGACCCCGGCCAAGCGGCGACCACCAGGGACGGGGCACCGCCCCGCCCAGCAGCGAGCACGGTCCACAGCTCCTCGGTAACGAACGGGACCAGCGGGTGCAGCAGCCGCAGCAGCTGGTCGAGCAGGTGACCGAGCACCAACCGGGTGCCGCTCGCCACTCCGGCCGGCCCGGCCAGTTGCTGCTTGGCAAGCTCCAGGTACCAGTCGCATACCTCGTCCCAGGCAAAGTGGTAGAGGCAGTCGGCCACCTTGCCGAACTGGAAGTCCTCGTAGTAGCCGTCCACCTCGGCGATCACCGCGGTCAGCCGGGACACGATCCAGCGGTCAGCGCCGGACAGCTCGTCGGCTTCGCGCAACGGCGCGGCAATCGTGGCGCCGTTCTGCAGCGCAAACCTGGTCGCGTTCCAGAGCTTGTTGCAGAAGTTGCGCGAGCCCTGGCACCACTGTTCGCTTACCGGCACATCAGAGCCGGGATTCGCACCGCGCAGCAGCGTGAACCGGGTCGCGTCCGCGCCGAACCGGTCGATCCAGTCCAGCGGATCGACCACGTTGCCGTACGACTTGGACATCTTCTTGCCGTACTTGTCGCGCACCATTCCGTGCAGCGCGACGACCCGGAACGGTGCCGCGCCGTCCATCGCGTACAGCCCGAACATCATCATCCGGGCGACCCAGAAGAACAGGATGTCGTAGCCGGTGACGAGCACGCTGGTCGGGTAGAAACGGCGCAGATCCGGCGAGTCGTCCGGCCAGCCGAGGGTGGAGAACGGCCACAGCGCCGAGGAGAACCAGGTGTCCAGCACGTCCGGATCCTGCTGCCAGCCGTCTTGCTCGCTCGGTGGCTCCTCGTCGGGCCCGACGCAGCGCACCTCACCGTTCGGGCCGTACCAGACCGGGATCCGGTGCCCCCACCACAGCTGGCGGCTGATGCACCAGTCATGCATGTTGTCGACCCAGTCGAAGTAGCGCGGTTCCATCTCCTTGGGATGGATCCGCACCCGGCCGTCCCGGACCGCGTCTCCGGCGGCCTTGGCCAGCGGTGCGACGTTGACGAACCACTGCAGCGACAGCCGCGGCTCTACCACCGTGCTACACCGCTGGCAGTGCCCCACCGCATGCAGGTACGGCCGCCGCTCCGCGACAAGCCGGCCCTCCTCACGCAGCGCGGCGATCACAGCGGGTCTGGCCTCGAACCGGTCCAGACCCTGGAAGGGACCGTGCGCGGTGATTACGCCGCGGTCGTCGAGCACGGTGACGCTGGGCAGGTGGTGGCGACGGCCGATCTCGAAGTCGTTCGGGTCGTGAGCCGGCGTGACCTTGACCGCGCCGGTGCCGAACGCCGGGTCGACGTGCTCGTCGGCCACGATCGGGACGCGCCGGCCGGTCAGCGGCAGCTCCACCTCGGTGCCGATCAGGTGGCGGTAGCGGGCGTCGTCAGGATGGACGGCGACCGCGGTGTCTCCGAGCATCGTCTCGGCTCGCGTCGTCGCCACAGTGATCGCGTTCTCGCCCTCGCCATACCTGATCGAGACGAGCTCGCCCTCGTCGTCGGAGTGCTCGACCTCGATGTCGGAGAGCGCGGTCAGGCACCGCGGGCACCAGTTGATGATCCGTTCGGCCCGGTAGATGAGCTCGTCGTCGAAGAACCTTTTGAAGATGGTCTGCACCGCGCGGG
>DATAFN010000139.1:0-12687 GCA_036257435.1 Actinomycetes bacterium | reverse complement strand
GTCATCGGATACCCCCAGCAACGAGAGCACCAGCGCGACCAGCAGACCGGTGCGGTCCTTGCCTGCGCTGCAGTGGACCACTGTCGGCGCGTCGCCGTACGCGATGACGTGCAGCGCCTGGCGGAGCTCGTCCACGCCATCTGCGGCGACCTCCGCGTAACGGTCTGCCAGATAGCGTGCCGGCTCCACGTCGGGTCCGAGCGCAGCCTGGTCGTACGGTCGGTGCTCGATGCAGAGGTTGTAGTAGACCGTGCCCGTACCGTCTGGGATCCGGCCGCGCGCCACGATCTCCCAGGGATACCGCAGGTCGATCACGGTGCGGACGCCAAGCTGAAGGAACCGGGCGAGATCGGTACCGCCGAGCTTGGACAGCGAGTCGGAGCGGTAGAGCCTGCCCCAGCGCAAACTCCGGCCGTCCCGGGTCCGGTATCCACCAACATCGCGGAAGTTGTGCAGCCGCTCGAAGTCGATGTGGCGGATCACGGGCGACACCTTACGGGCCTCGGCTTATGGTGCACTCACAGGTTCCTCACAGAAAGCTCCAAGGTTTCGCACAGCTTGGCTGGCCAGGCTGTGCTGCCATGCCGACCATGCTGATCGCCGCATCGACCGGGCCAACTCAGGCACCGCCGCCCCCGCCGGACGGTAATCCGGTCCGGGTGCTCGTCGTCGACGACGAGTCGACGCTGTCCGAACTACTGGCATTGGCGTTGCGCTACGAGGGCTGGCAGGTCCAGACCGCGGCCGATGGCCGGACCGCCGTGCGGCTGGCCCGCCAGTTCGATCCCCACGTGGTGGTCCTCGACGTCATGCTGCCCGACCTCGACGGTCTCGAAGTGCTCCGCCGGTTGCGCGGCCAGGCACCGCAGATACCGGTGCTGTTCCTGACCGCCAGGGACGCGGTCGAGGATCGGGTCGCCGGTTTGACCGCGGGCGGCGACGACTACGTCACGAAGCCGTTCAGCCTGGAAGAGCTGGTGGCCAGGCTGCGCAGCCTGATGCGCCGGACCGGAGTGGTCCAGCCACGCTCTGATGCGCAGCTCGTCGTCGGTGATCTCACAATGGACGAGGACAGCCGGGAGGTTCGCCGGGCCGGCGAGCCCATCCAGCTCACCGCCACCGAGTTCGAGCTGCTGCGATTCCTGATGCGCAATCCGCGCCGGGTGCTGAGCAAGGCGCAGATCCTGGACCGGGTTTGGAACTACGACTTCGGCGGCCAGGCTAACGTGGTTGAGCTATACATCTCCTACCTGCGGAAGAAGATCGACGCGGGCCGGGAGCCAATGATCCATACACTCCGCGGGGCGGGTTATGTTATCCGGCCGGTCGGATAGGGCCGCGGGCCATGAGATGTCTGGCCGGCCGCGGTGGCGCTGGTCGCTACGGGCGCGCCTGGTGGCGACCATGTTGGGGTTGCTCGCGGTCGTGTGCGCGGTCATCGGTGTCGCCACGGCGTTGGGGCTGCACGGTTTCCTAGTTCAGCAGCTGGACGGTCAGCTCGCGGCAGCCGCCAGGGTGGCAGAAGGTCCACCGCCGGGCGCGCCCCGGCCACCACCCCGGCCTCCCGACGGCCGCCCGGGCTTCCTGCTCGCGCCCGGCCAGGTCCCGGGCACCGTAGGCGCGCGCGTGGTCAACGGCGATGTCGTCGAATCCGGGCTACTCGATCCGGCCGCGATCGGCTCGGCGCGCGATCTGTCCGAGGCACAGATCGCAACACTGGCGGCCACTCCGGTCGACGAGCAGGTGCACACGGCCGATCTTGGCGACCTTGGCGACTACCGGGTCACCGCTGAGGTGGCCCGGGACGGCGCCACCGTCGTCACCGGACTGCCGCTGGCGGCCGTCAACGACACGGTCCGGCGCTTCGTGCTGATCGTGGTTGTGGCGGCCGCGGTCGGGCTGCTGCTGGCGGGCGTGGCCGGGGCGTTCCTGGTGCGGCAGTCGCTGCGGCCACTACGGCGAGTCGCCTCCACCGCGACCAGGGTTTCCGAGCTGCCGCTGGAGCGTGGCGAGGTAGCGCTGTCGGAACGGGTGCCCGACGCCGACACCGACCCGCGTACCGAGGTCGGGCAGGTGGGTGGGGCGCTCAACCGGATGCTGGGCCACATCGCCAATGCGCTCGCCGCGCGGCACGCAAGCGAGACCCGGGTCCGGCAGTTCGTCGCCGACGCAAGCCATGAGCTGCGGACCCCGCTGGCGGCGATCCGGGGCTACGCCGAGGTGACCCGGCGGGTCGAGCCGAGCGGTCCGCCGGAGATCGAGCACGCGCTGCGCCGGATCGAGGCGGTCAGCGTGCGGATGACCGGCCTGGTCGAGGACCTCCTCCTGCTGGCCAGGCTGGACGCCGGGCGGCCGCTCGAGCGGGCGCCGGTCGACCTATGCGCGCTGATAGTCGGAGCGGTGGGCGATGCGCATGTGGCCGCGCCAGATCACCGATGGCTGCTCGACATGCCGGCGGAACCGCTGACCGTGACCGGTGATGCGGCCAGGCTGCACCAGGTGCTCGCCAACCTGCTCGCCAATGCCCGCGCTCATACTCCGCCCGGCACCACCGTGGTCACCGAGCTGGCGCCGGTGAACGGGACCGTGCTGCTCACCGTGACCGACAACGGGCCCGGGATCCCGACGGAGCTCCAGCCGGAGATCTTCGAGCGATTCACCCGCGGCGACACCTCGAGGTCACGCGCCGGTGGCAGCACCGGGCTCGGGCTGGCCATCGTCTGGGCGGTGGTCGAGGCGCACCACGGCCGGGTCGACGTGTCCAGCCGGCCGGGCCGAACCGTCTTCACCGTGACGCTGCCTCTCGACCGGCCGAGCGAGCCTGAGCCTCCGGTACCGGCAGCCTGGCCGCAGCGTGATCAGCCGCGTGGTACCCCGAACCCGACCAGCGTCCCGGTCCCGGCGCCCAGCCCGGACCAGTCCGCGCCGACCGCGAACACCGCGACGCCACCGGTCGGATAGTTGCTGGTCAGCTCGGTCCGGGCGGTTGCGTCGCCGGTCCCGTCGTCAAGCGCGGCGGCGAAATCCTCCATCGACGGGTTGTGGCCGACGATGGCGAGGGTGTGCACGCCGGGCGGAGTCTGGGCGGCCACTTGGAGCAGGTCGTCGACCGTATTGCGGTAGATCCGCTCGTCCACGACCGGCTTGGCACTTACCCCGGCGGCGTCGGCGGCCAGCTGCCAGGTCTGGCGGGCTCGGGCGGCGGGTGAAACCACCACCCGATCGGGACTCAGTTCGTGCTCGGTCAGCCAGCGACCGATGGCGGCGGCGTCTGCCCGGCCCCGTTTGGCGAGCCGACGCTCGATGTCCACCTCACCGTGAGACTGCGCCTTGGCGTGTCGGATCAGCAACAACTGTCGGATGGTCACCCGGTGAGTCTTTCAGAGGCACCGGAGTAGGTCCCGCACCTGGCGCGGCCGACGGGCTGGCCAGCAGGCTCAGTACAACCTCTCGCATGGCGGGCGCCCAGCCGACCGCCGCGGTTGCCGGCGGCTCGGCCGTCGGCTGCGACTCGGTCGGGACCGGCGACGACTCCGACGGCGGTGCGGTCGGCTGTTCGGTCGCCTGCTGGGACGGTGCCTGGCCGGTCTCGCTCGGCTGCGATGGTGCCGGCGCGGTAGGTCCGGTGGGCCCGGTCGGCTCGGCGGTCGCGGTCCGGTCCGGTGCCTGGGTGGGCGACGTGGTGGGCGCTGGCGTGCTGGGTGCTCGGCTGGGGACCGGCGAGCTGGACGAGGGCACCGGCGCCGAAGGCCGAGGAGTGGCGGACGGTCGGGCCGTGGCGGTGGCCGGGGGCTGGTCGCTCGGCGCCGGATCGCCGGACGGCACGATCGTCACGTCGCCGGTCAGGTACTGCTGGGCGAGGCTGAGCACCACTCGGACATAGGTGTCGGCGTTGTTGTAGCGGCGGACGGCCCGTGCCGCCTGGGCCGGATCCCGCAGGTCTCCGCCGCCGGCACAGAGGTAGCCGCCCGCGCCTTGGGCGGCGTCGTAGATGTTGTTCGGGTCGCCGCTGCCGTCGCCGTTACCGTCGACGGCGTACGCGCGCCAGGTCGACGGGATGAACTGCACCGGCCCGACGGCGCGGTCGAAGGTCGGGTCGTCGTCCAGTGCGCCGCCGTCGGTGTCCCGGATCAGCGCCACGTGCAGCCGGCCGTCAAGCGGGATGCCCCGGATCGGCCTGGTACCGGAACCGTCCGAACGAAGCTGCGCGCCACCGAACCGGCCGTGGTTGGACTCCACCCGGCCGATCGCCGCGAGCAGTGTCCACGACAGCCGGCAGGACGGGCGCCGAACGCCCAGTCGGGACTCCGCCCGCTTGTAGGCCCGCAGCGCTACCTCCGGAATGCCGCTCTCGCCCAGGCTGGTGATCACCCGAGCGCTGGTCAGCACGACCCTCACCGGCTCGGCCACCGGTTCCGGTCCAACTGGGACCGCCTCGAGGAGCGCGGGATCGAGGAAGCGCTTGAGGATCTCTGAGTTCGATGCTTGACCGTCCGGTCCGGAGCCATCGGTTGGGACGCCGGATGCCGGCGGCGTGTCGGCCGCCGGGCCGGTGCCGCCGGACAGAATGACCAAGCTGAGGGTGACCGCCGCGACGATCGCGAGCACCGGGACCGGCACTCGTCGCTCGGTCTGCCGTGATGACTGGCGACGATGCCGCCCTTTGCTCCGCTTGCTAGCTAGCTCGAGTCGCATGTCGCAAGATCCTGCCGCTGGGCCGATCCGCCGAGGTCCGGTCTGAGACGCATCGATCGGTATTCGGAGCCCGGCGCGAATCGGATGGGCGCTACGGCAGATCGCGAGCGGGAGCGGTGGCGACCGAGCCATCGCTGGGCGGTCGCCCTGGTCGCCTTACCTGCGAGGGAACTGCGGATCGAATGCCTCTCTCCGGCCGACGCGCAGACCCGAGCCGCCGCCCGGCGGCTCGACAAAGCCACCTCGGGCACTACCCGAGTCGGTACCGCCCGACTCGGATGTCAGCCGAGCCGAGGCATGATTGAGCCGATCTTGACCGGCGCCCCCGGCCCGCCGCCCGGGCGTGCCGCGTACTCCGGGACGCCGACGCAGGTGAACAGCAGTGCTGCCAGGTTGTCCGGCTCGCCCAGCAGAGCCGGAACCTCCGAGTCCAGGAACGTCATCCCGGTCGCACTCGCACCCAGCGCGTACGCGGCCAGGTGCAGCCGGCCCTCGACCAGCCCGGCCGCGAGCTGGGCGTCCCGGTAGCTGCGGTCGTCGAGAGCCGACAGCGGCGCCGCCGAGATCGCAACATAGGCCGCGTCGGCGGCGAGGTACTGGTCCAGGCAGATCCGCAGTAGCTCGTCGCGCAGGTCCGCCGACCGCAGGGGGTTCGACAGGTCCGGCCATCGGTAGAGCCCGGGCACCCTGCCATCGACGCCGTGGACGGCGACCCAGTGCGGCAGCTCAATGCCGCGCATGGCGGCCGCCATCGGCCACTCGAGCAGGTCGGGCGGCAACGTTCGGGACCGGTCCATCAACCGCTGCGAGCCGCGCCGGCGTACCACCTCGTCGAGCGATGGGGACGGTGGCACATCCGGCAGCTCGGGGCCGTCCGGCCAGGGCTCGCCGAGTTCGTCCCGCTCGCCGGCCCGCTGCGCGTCGGTACACAGCGGCAGCTCGACTGGGGGGAGGTCGCCACGCGCCGCCGTCCCGGTAGCTCCGCTCGCCGGCTCGCCGTCGCCGAGGGAGAGCAGGGCCAGCGGGTACTCGTGGACCCCATCCGCGCCCACGAGCTGCCGTACCGCAGCGTCCGGGAACAGCGAGCGAAGCCGCGGGGCGAAGCCGGCCGACGCGGCGGCCGCGTGGAGCTGGGAGAGCAGGGTTCCGGCGTCCCAGTAGAGGTGCCGCCACCCACGCTCGGCGTAGCGCCATCCGGTCCGCCACGGAACGCCGGTCACGATCAGTGTGGTAACCGCTCCGCCGGCCGGGGGCGCGACCTGGGCGAGCGCGTGCCGGGCCGCGTCATACCAGTGCACACCGTCCGGTATGCCCGCGACCCCACGCGTACTCGCGTAGACCTCCAACGGGAAGCGCGCCCCGGCCGAGCCGGACGCGCGGAACGCGTACGGTCGGCCTCTTCGCTCGCCGGTGCGCACGATGCCGGCGCCGAGGAAGAGCACGCGGCCCAACTGCCCCGCGTCCAGCGGCTGTGCCGGGCAGGTCACTCCGGCGAGCACGGCGGTTGCCGGCGTAACAGGGCCGGCGAAGTCACGTGGCAGCGCCACGACCGGCAGGTCGCTCGGATACGTCTTGAGCTGCGGCGGCTGGGTCGCGGGATCGTTCTGGATCAGGTCGTGGCGCAGCCGCGGGTCATCCGGGCGTCGATCCCAGTCGCGGTCCGGCACGTACGACGTCAGCCGGTGCAGCAGCCCGGCGCCCGAGTCGAGATTCACCCGGACATCCTGCCAGGGCCGCGCTTGAGCCGGGCCAGGTGCGGGATACGTACTAGCACGGTTTAGTCGGTGGCCATGAGTTGCAGAGTGGACTCAGCGGCGGGTGGGAGGACACCATGAGGCGGGTGCGGTCAGGACTGGTACTCGGGGCGGCTGCGGTGTCGCTGATCGCGCTGATAGCCCCAGCCGGGGCCGTGCCGGCGTACCAGCTGGTCTCGGTCAACTCGAGCGAGCGCGGCTCGGACGGTCACACGTTCTTTGCCGAGATCTCCGGAACCGGCCGGTACGTGCTGTTCGAGTCCAACGGTCCCAACCTGTCCACCCGCGATCGGGACGGGTGGTATGTCGATGTGTTCCTGCGGGATCGGACGACCGGTACCACGAGCTTGGTCTCGCTCAGCAGCAGCGAGCGACCGGCCGATGCCGCCTGGTCGCCGTCGATCTCCCCGAACGGCCGGTTCGTCGCGTTCTGCACCACCGATCCGCGCCTGGCCTCGCCCGACGGCTTCAACCCGAACGACTTCTCCGTACTCCACCCGGACACCGACGTCTTCGTCCGCGATCGCTGGAACGGTGTAACCCGGCGCGCGTCCACGACGTACCGAGGCGGGGAGGCAAACAACTGGTCGTGCGAGCCGTCCGTGGCCGATACCGGTGACGTGGCGTTCCGGTCCGCGGCGAGCAACCTGACCGCCGGCGACACCAACGGGGTGATGGACGTCTTCGGGTATGACTGGTCGAGCCGGACGATCCGCCGGATCTCGTTTACCAGCAACGGCGGCGAGCCGCCGCAGATCTCTGGTGACGGAAGATTCGTCGCGTTCTACACCGGTGGCGCGCTGATCTCGTCCGATACCAACCGCGCGATGGACGGCTACCTCTTCAAGCGCACCACGCAGACCTACGAGCGGTTCACCCGGACCGCGGCCGGCGGGCAGCTGCGAGTCGGCTGCGACACGGTCGGGCTGGACATCAGCTACGCCGGTCGCTACGCGCTCGCGTCCTGCCGGGACGGCGCGATGGCTAGCCCTGCGATACCGGACAAGTCCAGCCACCTCTGGCGGATCGACCGCTCACTTCGGACCAACCGGCTGGTGAACCAGACGCCCGCGGACTACTCCGCCGTCTACGGAGCCTCGATCTCGGACGACGGCAGCCGGGTGCTGTTCGCCGGCCCCGGTGGCTCGTACGGGAGCACACCGCCGGACGATCGGGACAATCTCTACCTCTGGCGGCTCGGGTCGACCGTTCAGGCCCTGACCTCGGGCCAGCAGTACTGGTGGTGGCACTACACCACGGAACTCAGCGGCAACGGCAGGTTCGCGCTGTTCACCTCGGACGGCCCGGAGATGTCGACCCAGGACCTCAACGATCCGTACCAGACCGACCTGTTCCTGGTCGATCTGGCCTGATCGACTGACGGGTAGTCCATGCCCTGGCGATCAGTGCAGGAGCACCTCCAGGATGACGACGGCTAACCCGAACATGCCGTTGACCAGGCCGGCCGCCAAGGCCATCGGCCACCCCCAGTCCTGGCTGCGGGCGTAGGCGATACCCCAGCCGACGAGCTGGGCAACCCCCACCAACAGCGCCACAACCACCGCGGGGCGGTCCTCGAGCAGGCCGATTGCGCCCAGCAGGAGCACCAGGAGCGAGGGGACCGGCGCCTCGAGCATCGGTCGCTCCTCGAGCATGGCATGGCTGATCGCCGACCAGTTCAGCCGGACTCCCTGCAAATGGTGAGCCAGGGCCATCGCGTACACATGCGCCAACCAGAACACCAGCAGCGTCCCGACGGCCAGCTCGAGAACGGTTTGCGCCGACTTAGAGCCGGCGGCCCCGATCACCGCCGTGGTAACGATCGTGCCGTAGATCGCTGCTGCGTCGTCCGGACGGGTCTCCGCCCGCCAGCGGGCGAGCAGCGATCTCCGCGGCGCCGGTCCGGTCACCGCCGGTCCAGTGCCGCCCGCGCGGTGCGGCTCACCCACCGACCGGCCACGTACGCGGAGATGTTCAGGGCGGCATGCGCCAATGCCGGGGCCAGGACGCTGCGGGAGCGCAGCCGCAGCCAGGCGAACACCACGCCCGCCCCGGCCGTCGCGCCCGCTGTCGCCGCGACGGCCGCCCACTGGCGGCGCCGAGTGTCCGCGGCCGCAGCGCCGGCTGGATGGCTGCGGTACTGATCGATGGCGGGCAGGACGTGCCACACGCCGAACAGGGCTGAGGTCCAGGCGACTGCCGCCGGTTGTGACCGCCGCTGCCGCAACAGCGCGAGCAGGGCGCTGCGGAACTGGAGTTCCTCGGCGAGGGCCGTAGCCAGCGGGATCCGCACGATGTGGTAGGTGAACTCGGCTCGGTCGTGGTCGGCCAGGCGCTGGTCGTCGAACCACTGCCGGGTGGCCGGCACCGCGGCGAGAGCCCCGACCGCGGCAACGCAAACCGCCGAGGCGCCGAGGCCCAACCGCATGCCGGCATTGACGTCCGCCCGGCTGGTGCCCAGGTCCTCCGGTCCACAGCCGGCGCGCCGGGCGAAGCCCATCAGCCCGGCCGCGGTCAGCACATTGAGCGCGGCGTCAGCCGGCGCGGGCAGCATCCGGTGTACCGCGATGTTGTGCAATCCCAACACGGCCACGCCCACGATTTCCGGCGGGACCCGCTCGACACCCGCGAGGCCGACACGCGGCGGGGTTCGCGGGTGCACTCGGTTCGCACTAGTCCGCTGTAGCGCAGCGCCTCCTAGGTTCTGGACTGGATCCGGGCTGCCGCTCAGCATCGCGCCACGGCGCGGTTTCGACCTCATCCCGAACGGGTGAAACGCCGGGCCGCAGCCTCGATCGGAGCGCCGTCGGCGATCCGGTTTGGCTGGTCAGCGGTACCGGGTGACCGGCCTGTCGCTGTACCTGACCTGCACCGGCCGGCGGCTGCTACATCGTGGCCAAAGACCACCCACAACGGGTGAGGTATGTCACACCGCCAGACCGCAGAATCATCGCGCGATCCGCGGCGACGGTCCGCAGCACTGCGTGCCGTGCCGGCGTGCAACGCTTGGACGGGTGGAGGGCGATGTGACGACCGCGACTGAGCACGTACGTGACGGCGGTGACATGCGCGGTCCGGCAGGCTGGCACGGGTCGCCGGTCCCGGAGGTGGCTCGTGAGTTCGGCGTCGAGGTGGAGCGCGGCCTGAGCGTCGATGAGGCGCGCAGGCGGCTCGAATCGCACGGCCCGAACCGGCTCGCCGGCGGCAAGAAGGAGTCGGGCTTCGAGGCGTTCATCCGCCAGTACCGGGACTTCATGCAGATCATCCTGCTGGCGGCGGCCGTGATCACGCTGATCGTCACCGGAGACGTCGGGACGGCGATCGTCCTTGCCGGGCTCACGCTCTTTAATGCGATCATCGGGCTTCGCCAGGAGGCCAAGGCCGAGGAGAGCGTGAAGGCGCTCGCGGCAATGCTGAAGACGGTGGCCAGGGTCCGCCGGGACGGGCAGGCGTTCGAGATCGACGCCGGGGAGCTGGTGCCGGGCGACATCGTGCTGATGGAGGCGGGCAACCTGGTCCCGGCCGATGGCCGGGTCACGCTCGCCGCCACGCTCGAGATCGAGGAGGCCGCTCTGACCGGGGAGAGCCTGCCGGTCGCCAAGGCGACCGCGCCGGTCCCCGGGGAGGACGTGCCGCTCGGGGACCGCATCTGCATGGCCTACATGAACACATCCGTCACCCGCGGCCGCGGCGAGATGATCGTCACCGCGACCGGAATGGGCACCGAGATCGGCCACATCGCGGACATGCTCGCCAAGACGGAAGCCGACAAGACTCCGTTGCAGAAGCAGCTCGATGCTCTGTCGAAGATCATCGCGATGATTGCCGGCATCGCGCTGGCACTCGTCGTGTTGATCGGACTGGCCCGCGGCGAATCGCTGGACACGCTGTTCATCACCGGCGTGGCGCTCGCCGTGGCCGCGATCCCCACCGGGCTGCCCGCGGTGGTGACCGCCCTGCTGTCCATGGGCACCCGCGAGATCGCGCGCCGCAACGCGATCGTCAAGCGACTGCCGGCGGTGGAGACGCTTGGCTCCACCTCGGCGATCTGCTCGGACAAGACCGGAACCCTCACGCTCAACAAGATGACCGCCAGGGAGCTGGCGATCCCCGGCCAGAACCGGTTCACGGTTGCTGGCGAGGGTTATCGAACGGAAGGCGAGATCAAGCACGTCGGCGGATCGCACATCGACCTGGACCCGTACCTGCTGCCGATGATCCTGTGCGCGGACGCGGTGCTGGACGGCGACAGCCTGATCGGCGATCCGACCGAGGGCGCCCTGATCGTGCTGGCGGCCAAGGGTGGGCTCGACGTGGAGGAAACGCGACGGAGCTACCCGCGCATCGCCGAGGTGCCGTTCGACTCCGAGTACAAGTTCATGGCCACGTTCCACGAGATGACCAATAACCGGGGCGAGCCGGTCGTTCGCTGCTACGTCAAGGGCGCGCCGGATGTGCTGATCTCGCGCGGTGGCTTCTACCGAGCCCCCGATGGCGGCGTGATCCCGGTCACCGACGACAACCGCTCACTTGCGTTGGAGGCGAACGACCGCCTGGCCGAGAACGGCGAGCGGGTCATGGTGGTTGCCGAGCGTGACTTCGACCCCGCGTCCTTCAATCCCAACGGCGACCTGGTCGGTCTCGTGCAGGACCTCACCCTCCTGGCGATGGTCGGGATCGTCGATCCGCCCCGGCCCGAGGCCAAGGCCGCGATCGCCGAATGCAGAAATGCCGGCATCCGGGTTCGGATGATCACCGGAGACCACGCCACGACCGCGGCCGCCATCGCCGGCGAGCTCGGTATCGAGGGCCGGGCCATCACCGGCGCCGCGTTCGCGGCGATGAGTGACGACGAACTGCTCGAGCAGCTGCCAGAGATCGGTGTCATCGCCCGGGTGGCCCCGGAGGACAAGGTCCGCCTGGTCCAGCTGCTCAAGCGATCCAACAACGTCGTGGCGATGACCGGCGACGGGGTCAACGATGCCCCCGCGCTCAAGACCGCCGACATCGGCGTCGCGATGGGCATCACCGGTACCGAGGTCTCCAAGGAAGCCGCGGTCATGATCCTCACCGACGACAACTTCGCCACGATCGTGAAGGCGGTGGACTACGGCCGGACCCTCTATGACAACCTGCTCAAGTACCTCAAGTTCCAGATGTCGACGCTGGTGGCCTACATCGCCGTGTTCCTCGGGGCCGGCATCTTCAACATCGCGGGCGGAGTGCCGCTCAACCCGCTGCAGATCCTGTGGCTGAACTTGGTCATCGACATCCCGATCGCCATCGCGCTCGGCTTCGACAAGCCGGTTGGCAACCCGATGGATCGCCCGCCCCGGCCGGTCGGCGCGCCCGTGCTGTCGGCGGCCGACTGGGTGCGGCTGTGCACGCTTGGTTTCGTCATGACCGTCGGGGGTCTGGTCGCGTACCAGATCGGTGAGTCGAACTGGGGGCCGGCGGTCGGGTCCACGATGCTGCTCACGACGCTGTCGCTGTTCCACGTGGCGGCCGGACTGTTGGCACGGGACCAACACAAGACGATCTTTAGGCGGGAGGCGATACCGGACGTCACCCAGCTCCGCCGGTACGGGTTTGCGCTGCTGGCGATCATCGCGGTCACATCGATCGGCATCCTGCAGCAGATCTTCAACACCGTCGAGCTGACCTTCGGCCAATGGTCGATCTGCATCGGGTTCGCATTGACCCTGGTGGTAGTGGAGGAGTTGATCAAGTTCGTCATCCGGCGCCGCGAACACCGCAATGTTCCCACGCACATCGAGCCGGCACTGTCCGGGATTTGAAAGAGGACCATCGTTATGGCGTTCAACCTTCGCAACCGGAGTTTCCTCAAGGAGCTCGACTTCACCCCGGACGAGCTGCGGTTTCTCCTGAAGCTGTCGGCGGAGCTCAAGGCTGCCAAGTACGGCGGCTACGAGCGGCCGCGCCTCGCGGGCAAGAACATCGCTCTGATCTTCGAGAAGACCTCCACCCGCACCCGGACGGCATTCGAGGTCGCCGCGCATGACCAGGGCGCGCACGTCACCTACCTCGAGCCGGGCGGTTCCCAGATCGGTCACAAGGAGTCCATGAAGGACACCGCGCGGGTGCTGGGGCGGACCTTCGACGGGATCGAATACCGCGGCTTCACACAGGAGACCGTCGAGATCCTCGGCGAGTATGCCGGGGTTCCGGTGTGGAACGGCCTGACCGACGAGTTCCACCCCACCCAGACCATGGCCGA
>DATAFN010000138.1:0-5581 GCA_036257435.1 Actinomycetes bacterium | reverse complement strand
CCTCGGGCAGGCTGGGCCGGGCCGCCACCTGTGCGGCTACGCCGACACTCAGGACGAGTGCAGCAAGCAGCGCAAGCGCGGGTGTTGATTTCTTCACAGGTACCTCCTGCAAGAGGTGTCGGGATGCCGCGGTGTGGAAATCTAATCCCGCTTCCGTAGCGGGAAACGATGCGGGCGGATGGTGCAGCTCTTGGGTGCGCCTGGCGGCTAGCGTAGCCGAGCCGATAGCCACCGCAGTGACGACAGACCCAACGCGGTCATCATCCGTACCAGGTTCGGATCTGCGGTCGGGCCGGACGAGCACGCGCCGTGCAGCAGGAAGCCCGCGTTCAGGGCGACCAGCGCATCCAGCTCGCCCCGACCAACCTGAGCCAGCAGCGGATGGCGTGCGGCGATCGGCTCCGGATCGATGCCGGACAGTGGAAGGCTGGCCAGCAGCATGACCAGGTCGGCGTGCGCCGGACCGATCCAGGCGTGCGGCCAGTCCACGAACACCACGCGCTCGGCGGTCAGCAGCAGGTTGAACGCGTACGGGTCGCCGTGGACGAGCGTCGTTCCGCTCGTGACCTCGTCGAAGCGGGACTCCAGCGCTCGCAGTGCGTCCAGCCTCGCGAATGCCCACGGCGCGATGGCGGCCAGCCCGCCGGTGGCGGTGCGGTCGTCGCCAAACGCCGACCACCCGCCGAGACGAGGACGAGCCAGTGCGACGTCGATCGGCGGTGCCGGAGTCAGGCATTCGGCGAGGTCGGTGACTGCGGCCAGCACCCGACCTAGGTGGTCCGAACGCCACGGCTGCGCGGGCGGTGTTCCGTCGACGTCCTCGAACATCAGCGCCACCCAGACTCCGTCGTCGAGGCTGTCCAGCAAGCGGGGTGCCGGAGTCCGCGGCGGCAGTGCCGCCGAGATCCCGATCTCCCTACGGTGGAACTCTCCGACCGAGCGCGACCGGGTCGAGTCGGCCGCCTTGACGAACGCCCGGCGCCCGTCCGCGAGCTCCACCCGAGCGGCCAGACCCTCGGAGAACCCACCGGGCTGGCTGACCGCGCGGACCACGACGCAGCCGAGCCGTGCCTCGATCCCGGCCGCCACTTCGGCCGGCAGCCCGGACCACGCGATCCGCCGGCTTCCGGTTGCATCGGGGAACCGCGGGAGCGGCAACGGCGACCCTATCCGCGAGCGAGCCGCCGAACGGCAAGCTCGGCCAGCGCGGCGGCACCGTCGGGAATCACCGACTCGTCGAAGACCGCGTCCGGCGCATGGTTGGCTGCGGCGGCGGCCGGATCCAAGGCCGCACAGGCGCCGAGGTCGAGATAGGCGCCGGGAATCCGCTCGAGCACGTACGCCATATCCTCCGAGCCCGGCTCCGGGTTCTCCAGCCAGCCGAACCGGTCCGCGCCGAACATCTCGACGATCGTCTGCGCGGCGAACTCGGCCTCGGCGGCGTCGTTGACGGTCACCGGGTAACCGAGCTCGTAGTCGATCTCGACCGCCAGCCCGTGCGCGGCCGCGATGCCGTTGAGCAGGCTCTGGATGCCGGACTGCAGCCGCTCGCGCGCGGTCGCGGAGAACGATCGCACGGTCGCGGCGAACTGCGCGTCCTCGGGGATCACGTTGTCGACCGTGCCGGCATGGAAGCTGCCTACGCCGATCACGACCGGGTCGAAGACATCGAACGAGCGGGTGACGAACGTCTGCAATGCGGTGACCATCTCGCAGGCGGCCGGGATCGGGTCCCGCGCTTGGAAGGGCTGCGAGCCGTGCCCACCAGTGCCGCGTACCACGACCCGGACGGTGTCGCAGGCAGCGCCCACCGTGCCGCGCCGGGTGCCGAACCAGCCAGTCGGATAGGTGGCGGAGAAGACGTGCAGGCAGTACGCCGCGACCGCCGGCTCACCGGCCGCGGTCAGTACGCCTTCGGCGATCATCGGCTCGGCACCGCCCGGACTCTCCTCACCCGGTTGGAACATGAAGATCACGTCACCGGCCAGGTCCCCGCGGGTGGCGGACAGCAGCCGCGCGGCACCGACCAGGATCGCCATGTGCAGGTCGTGACCGCACGCGTGCATGGCCCCGTTCGTCGCGGCGTAGTCGAGGCCGGTGCGCTCGACCACCGGCAGCGCATCCATGTCGGCGCGCAGGAGCACGGCCGGGCCGGGCTTGCCGCCGCGCAGCACCGCGGTGATCGAGCTGAGCGCCTGCCCGGTGGTCACCTCCATCGGCAGGCCCGACAGCGCGGCCAGCAGGGTGGCCTGGGTGCGCGGCAGATCGAGCCCGATCTCCGGGTCCCGATGCAGCCGGCGCCGCAGCGCGATCAGCTCTGCTCGGATCTCGCCGGCCTCCTGCCGGAACGTCATCGCCAGGTCTCCTCTCGATGCGTTCCGGCAGGCTAGCGCGACCTCTGGTCAGTGACCGGGTGGCAGGGGTATGGCCGGGCACACGAATTGCTTGACCACCCCGGCGTCCTGGGCGGCGCCGGCCGCCATCGCGGCCGCTACCTCGTCGGTCGAATCAAGGACACCGTCGCGGTCCAGGTCACCGGCGGTCAGTGCAGGGCCGTAGCCGGACGGGAACGCCAGCAGGTGGACCATCCACCGGCCACCGTTGTAGTCACGGTCGCCAGGCGCTGCCCCGGCCACGTTGAGCTGGGCGCCGCTGAACTCGTAGATGATGTCGAACGAGTGGGCTGGCGCACCGGTGCCAGACAGGTCGGTTGGGGTTCCGACCGTCCGGTACGGCACTCCGTCCACATAGAAGCTCGGGCCCGTGACGCCGGCCGATGCCGAGCTTGCCAGACCGAGCGTCGCCAATGCGGCGACCGCCGTGACTATTGCGAGATTGCGCACGCGGAACAGCTGCGATGCGCTCATCGGGAACCTCCCGGTGTTCGGCCGGCACCCGATGCGCCGGCACTGAACCGAGGCAATACCCGGCGACCCGGCGAAGGCCATTACGAGGCGCTAACCGAATCCTTACGGCTCGCGGCGTTTGGACGTAACGACCGAATTATTGGCCAGGCCGTTACCATTCGAAGCCTTCACTACCACGGATCCGCGTATTAGCGTGAGGTCCGGCTCGGCATGGTTCGCGGGAGAGGTTTCGAACATGCAGCTAACCCACAGACAACGCCAGGCAGCGATCGCAATCGCGGCGTCGCTGACCTTGCTCATCGGGACCGTGGTAGCACTTCAGCTGACCCGGCCCGACGGCTACGACGGGCCGCGCTACCGCGGCTACTTGGAAAAGATCGGTGCCGAGGTCGAGGGCGAGCACGAGGGCGGAGTCGAAGCCGTCGTCGGCGATCCCGAGTCGGAGTCGAGCGAGATCTACAACGCGCTCATCACGGCGGCCAACGCACGGCTGGCACCGTACGGCTCGGTGGCGGCCGGCCAGCTCTCGGCGAGTCTCGGCGACTTCCGGTCGCTGGCGTCCGACGGCAGTAGCTGGAGCGAGCTCACCAACCTGCCCTACGACGCCGACGACCCCAACTATCGGGATCCCCAGTTCTCGAACTCGTCGGGCGGCTGGGGGTTCGTGGCCGGCCGGATGACCGGGCTGGCCGCCGGGGACGGCTACCTGTTCGCCGGCGGCGCCAACGGCGGCGTGTTCCGCAAGAACCTGGGGAGCAACGCGGCCGATCCCAGCGACGACGGGCCGTGGGAGCCGATCTCCGACGGCATCCTGTCGCTGTCCACCGGTGACCTCGAGTACCACAACGGCGCGCTCTGGTACGCGACCGGCGAGGCCAACACCGGCGCGACCTCGTACGTAGGTTCGGGGATGTACGTCAACCCGAGGGCGGCGAGCGCCAACGTCGCGACCGCCCAGTTCACCGAGGCCGACCGGCTCGGCGGCACCGAGCTGGAGAGCCGCGGCATCAACAAGGTGCGCTTCGACGACGTTCATCACTGGGCGTACGCCGCCACCACGCGCGGCCTGTGGCGCTACCCGCTGACCGGCAGTAACGCGCCGGTGCCGGGTCAGACCTGGACGAACGTGTTCATGCCCAACCCGAGTGCGGATGCCAACATCAACACGCCGTACCGGAACATCGTCAACGACGCCGCCATCGACGACGCGGGCAACGTGCTGATCAACGCCGCCTGGCGGAGTGGCGACCCCGGCTACAACGGCTTCTACTTCAGCTCGACCGGAGCCGCCGGCAGCTTCACCCAGATCAACCCGCAGGGTGGCCTCGGCAAGCAGCAGGTCGGCAACGCCGAGTTTGCCTGGGGCACCGACGCGGCCGGGCACAAGACCGTGCTCTATGCCGTGGTCGAGTCACCGACCAAGCTGGCACATAGCCCACAAACCGTGCTGTACGGCGTATACCGCTCGTCGAGCGGCACGCTGGCCGGACCGTGGAACCGGATCGCGGACAGCGGGAAGTTCCAGTCCTCGGGATCGGCACTCACCGGTGGAAACGGCGTGTTTTACCGGCCTGGCATTCAGGCTTGGTACAACAACTTCATCCTCACCGAGCCCGGCCACCCGGACCACGTCTGGGTGGGCCTGGAGGAGGTCTACGAGACCACCAACGGCGGCAGCGGCTGGACCACGCCGGGCAAGTACTGGAACTTCGGGCTGCGGTGCTGGGCGATCTCTGATGCCGACAACACCTGCCCGCCGACCACGCATCCCGACCAGCACTCGATCGTCGTGTTCGGCGGCCGGGTCTACGTCGGCAACGACGGCGGGGTGCTGTCCCGGCCGATCAACGGCTCGCTCAACCCGGCCGGGCACGCGACCGACTGGGTCAACCACTCGGTCGGGCTCCGCACGCTGCAGTACTACTCGGTAGGCGTTGGCGCCGACCTCGAGCGCGGTGGCTACGCGGTCGCCGGTGGCCTGCAGGACAACGGCGGCTCGCTGCTGCGCGGCGACCGTAAGGACAACCAGGGCAACACCGAGCTGGTCTCGCCGTTCGGCGGCGACGGCGGAGACATCATTGTCAACCCACGCAACGGCTGCGAGATCCTCAACGAGTACGTGTTCCTCACGCTCTGGATGACGACCACCTGCGGTCAGACGGACGGCTCGTTCAGTGCCGTCTTCGACGTATCAGTCCCCGATCCGAATCCGCGGTTCACCGCACCGTTCCGGATCGTGCGCGGCTCGGAGAACACCGGCGACCACGCCAGCGAGCGCTGGGTGGCCGGCGGCAACTCGATCTGGTCGCACGATCTCGGCTTCTCGATCACTCGCGAGCAGGCCGAGGACCTCGCGGCGCACGGCTGGACCCAGCGCACTGCGCTGGGCACCCCGTTCCGGCTGACCGTCGGCCTGGACGCGGTCGCCGATCCCGCGGCACCGCGGGATGCCAGCCGGGACGTCGTCGTCGCGGCCTGGTGCGGCGAGGCCAACTGCAACAGCGGCGCATCGTTCAGCCGCGGTGTCCGCACCAACTTCGGCGGCAGCTGGCACGAGCTTGACATGACCGGGCTGCCCAACCGCTACCCGAACGCGGTGTACATCGATCAGGTAGGCGCCAGCAGCGCGACGATCTACCTAGTCTTCAACGGGTACAACCGGCGGTTTATCGAGGGTCCGGGCGCCGCTCAGGACCACGTGTGGAAGGGCGTTC
>DATAFN010000106.1:0-4984 GCA_036257435.1 Actinomycetes bacterium | reverse complement strand
CTTTCACGAGGTGCAGGCGCGCAGCGTGCTGAACGAGGTGCCCGGCGGATCACGGTTGCCGTTCCGTTGGACGGTCAACCCCTATCGGGGCTGTAGCCACGCATGCCGGTACTGCCTGAGCGGCGACACGCTGGTGCTGATGGGGTACGGACGGGTGAAGCGGCTGGCCGAGGTCCGGGCTGGCGACCAGGTATACGGCACCGAACTGCGCGGCGGAGTCCGGCACTACGTCCGCACCGAGGTGGTTGCCCACTGGCGGACGGTTCGCCACGCGTTCCGCATCGAGCTGGCGGACGGCACCACGCTCGTGTCCAGCGGCGATCATCGCCTGCTCAGTGACACCGGCTGGCGATGCGCGTCCGGGACGGGTCCCGACGGTGCGCCCTGGCCGCGGCTCACCGTCGAGAATGCAGTGATCGGCCCCGGCCGGCGCCTGGGTCGGGCGGCCAACATCGCCGGTTCCCCGTTGCCCGACGACGCGCGGCAACAAGTCGTGGCGGTGCAGTCGCTGAACACCGATCTGCCGATGTACGACATCACCACCGGTACCGGCGACTTCATCGCCAACGGTGTAGTGAGCCACAACTGCTTTGCCCGAGGCAGCCATTCCTGGCTCGAGCTGGACACCGGCGCGGGGTTCGACACGGAGATCGTGGTGAAGGTCAACGCAGCTGACGTGCTGGCTCGCGAGCTGGCCCGCCCCTCGTGGTCCCGCGACCAGGTCGCCCTGGGGACCAACACCGACCCCTACCAGCGGGCCGAGGGGCGGTACCGGCTCATGCCCGGGATCATCTCTGCGCTTGCCGCGGCGTGCACGCCGTTCTCGGTCCTGACCAAGGGAACCTTGCTCCGCCGAGACCTGCCGCTACTCGCCCGCGCGGCGGAGGCGGTGTTGGTCGGGATCGGCGTGTCGATCGCGGTATATGACGAGGCACTGCACAAGGCCGTCGAGCCCGGAACACCGTCGCCGCGCGCGCGGTTGGACCTGGTCCGGGCCATCCGGGCGGCCGGGTTGGACTGCGGCGTCATGCTGGCCCCGGTGCTGCCCTGGCTGACCGACGGCTGCGATCAACTCGACGCGGCACTCGCCGAACTGGCAGCCGCCGGAGCGACGTCCGCGACCGTCCTGCCCCTGCATCTGCGCCCGGGTGCCCGGGAGTGGTACCTGGCGTGGCTCGCGCGGGACCATCCACAGCTAGTCGGCCCGTACCAGCGGCTCTATGCCGGCGGCGCGTACGTGCCGCAGGGCTACCTAGACCTTCTTGCCAACCGGGTACAGCCGCTGCTGGCGCGCCACGGGTTCGATCACGCGAGTAGCGTGCGGAAGCGGACAGTGGCCGATGACCGGCCCGCCGACCGCCCGCCCGCCCAGCTCAGCCTGCTCTAGACAGTTCGAGCAGTTGTTGTCGGTTCCGTAGGATCGGCACCGCCGGTCAGCTTTCCGCCAACCGAAGGAACGACATCGTGCTCCGCACCCATTCGGCAGGAGACCTGCGTGGCGAGCATGCCGGTCAGACTGTCGCGCTCGCCGGCTGGGTGGCGCGCCGGCGCGATCACGGTGGCGTGGCTTTCCTTGACCTTCGCGACGCATCCGGGATCGCCCAGGTCGTGGTACGCGACGAACATGTCGCGGCCGGCCTGCGCAGCGAGTTCTGCGTGCGGATCGAGGGGCGGGTCGAGCGCCGTCCGCCCGGAAACGAAAACCCCAACCTGCCAACCGGGGAGGTGGAGGTCGTCGCGACCACCGTGGCAGTGCTGAGCGAGTCCGATCCGCTGCCGTTCCAGGTCGACGAAGCAGGCTCCGCCGCCGCCGCCGGCGAGGAAACTCGGCTGCGATACCGGTACCTCGACCTGCGCCGGCCCGCACATGCGGCAGCTCTCCGGCTGCGATCGAAGGTCAACCAGGCCGCGCGCGACGTCCTGCTGGCCGACGGCTTCATCGAGATCGAGACGCCGACCCTGACCCGCTCGACGCCGGAGGGCGCGCGCGACTTCCTGGTGCCAGCCCGGTTGCGGCCAGGATCCTGGTACGCACTCCCTCAGTCGCCGCAGCTGTTCAAGCAGTTGCTGATGGTGGCGGTCTTCGAGCGCTACTTCCAGATCGCCCGCTGTTATCGCGACGAGGACTTCCGGGCGGACCGGCAGCCGGAGTTCACCCAGCTCGATATCGAGATGAGCTTCGTGAGCCAGGACGACGTGATCGCGCTGTCCGAGAGCGTCATCGCTGCCGTCTGGAAACTGGTGGGCCACGACCTGACCTCGCCGGCCCCGCGGCTGACCTACCGCGAGGCGATGGACCGATACGGCTCGGACAAGCCAGACCTACGCTTGCACGGCGAACTGACCGAGCTCACCGAGCATTTCGCCGGCACGTCGTTCCTCGTCTTCCAGGCGCCCTACGTGGGGGCCGTTGTTCTGCCCGGCGGTGCCGGGTTGTCCCGCCGCGAGCTCGACGGCTGGCAGGACTGGGCCAAGGGCCGCGGGGCGAAGGGCCTCGCCTACGTGCTTGTCGGTTCGGACGGCGAGTTGTCTGGACCGGTGGCCAAGAACCTCTCCGCGGCGGAGAAGGCTGGTCTGGCCGAACGGGTCGGGGCGGGACCGGGCGATGCGATCTTCTTCGCGGCCGGGCCGCGCATCGCCGCGCAGAGCCTCTTGGGCGCCGCCCGGGTCGAGATCGGCCGGCGCGCCGGCCTGTTGGCCGAGGACGACTGGCAGTTCGTCTGGATCGTGGACTATCCGTTGTTCGAGCCGGTCGAGGCCACCACAGACGTGGCGGTCGGTTCCGGTCGCTGGACCGCCGTTCACCATGCCTTCACGGCGCCGCAGCCGGAATGGATGGACCGCTTCGAGCACGACCCGGAGAGGGCGCTGTCCCAGGCGTATGACCTGGTGTGCAACGGCAACGAGATCGGTGGCGGGTCCATCCGTATCCATCAGGCGGACGTCCAGCAGAGGGTCTTCGACGTGATGGGCCTGGCTGCGGAGGATGCCAAGCAGAAGTTCGGCTTCCTGCTCGACGCGTTCGCCTTCGGGCCGCCCCCGCACGGCGGTATCGCGTTCGGCTGGGACCGGATCGTCGCGCTCCTGGCGGGAAGCGAGTCGATCCGCGATGTCATCGCGTTTCCGAAGTCCGGCGGTGGCTACGATCCGCTCACCGGTGCCCCTACCTCCATCAGCGAACAGCAGCGCAAAGAGGCCGGCGTGGACGCCGCCCCGACCGGGCGTCGACCGGCTGGATCGGGTGCTGAGCCGGCCGGGTGATCAGGCCGGCACGGCGACGGTTTCGATGTCAAGCGCGAACTGTCGGGGCACCAGGTAGGACAGGCCCGGGATGTTCAACCGATCCCGGCTCACGATGGAGCCGGTGGCGGCGAGTTCGATGGCGTCCTGGTGTCGGTACCGCACCGCAAGCGACACCGGCTGGGTTGCGCCGGCGAGCTCGAGCTCTCCGTCGATCTCCGCATGTCCCGGCTCAGTCCACGTGATCGAACAGCTGCGGTACGTGGCGGTCGGGTACGCTGCTGCGGACAGCGGGTCGGCCGTCTGTATCGCAAGGTCCCACACGGCTCTGCCGGTGGTGACGCTGGCGATGTCGATGGTCACCTCGAGGCTGGACTTGCCGTGGTCCGCAGCGATGTCGACCGCACCGGTCGTGGCTCTGAACCATGCCCGCACCGCGGGTGCGATCCGCGAAGCGCGGCCGGAACAGGTGACCCTGGTCCGGGCCGGGTCGACCACCCACCGGCCCGGACCGGGAACCCCCGCCGGTCGAGTCTGCATCTCGAGCAGTTGTGCCATGCCGCCTCCCCGTTCGCGCACATGAGGCGCCGGGGGTGCCACCTGATACATCGGTCAGGCGCAGGGGACGGGCTAGCCTCGGTGCGTGGGAGACGACGGCGCGCTGTTCGACGTGGCCAGCCAGCCGAAGACGCCGCCGGGCGCGCTGGCCGGCGCCGACGGCGACTACGACGGGGTTCCGCTCGCCGTCCGAATGCGTCCTCGCACACTCGAGGAGATCGTCGGCCAGGACCAGCTGCTCGAGGACGGCTCGCCGTTACGCCAGCTGGTCGAGCAAGACCAGCCGATGGCTCTGGTGCTGTGGGGACCACCGGGCACTGGAAAGACCACCATCGCCTACGTCTTGAGCCGCGCCACAGAGCGCAATTTCGTCGAGCTCTCGGCCGTCACCGCCGGCGTGAAGGACGTGCGGGCGGTCATCGACCGGGCTCGTAGCGAGCTCATCGGCAGCGGTACCGGCACCGTGCTCTTCGTCGACGAGGTGCATCGGTTCTCGAAGACCCAGCAGGACGCTCTGCTGCCGGGCGTCGAGAACCGCTGGGTGTCGCTGGTCGCCGCTACGACGGAGAACCCGTTCTTCGCGTTGATCAGCCCGCTGCTGTCCCGGTCGCTGCTGCTCACGCTTGATCCATTGTCCGACGACGAGATCGAGCATGTGGTCGACCGCGCACTGGTCGACGAACGAGGGCTCGGCGGGACGATGGCACTGGCCGATGACGCCAAAGAGCACCTGGTGCGCCTGTCCGGAGGCGACGCACGCCGGGCGCTCACCTATCTCGAGGCCGCGGCGGGAGCAGTGGCCGGCGACGAATCACCCACCATCGACCTGTCGACGGCCGAGAAGGCCGTGGACCGGGCGGCGGTGCGCTACGACCGGGCCGGCGACCAGCATTACGACGTCGCCAGCGCATTGATCAAGTCCATCCGCGGCAGTGACGTCGACGCGGCCCTGCACTACCTGGCCCGGATGGCCGAGGCGGGCGAGGACCCGCGTTTCCTGGCCCGGAGATTGGTGATCCTGGCCAGTGAGGACATCGGGCTGGCCGACCCCACCGCCTTGCAGACGGCGGTTGCGGCCGCCCAGGCCGTGCAGATCGTCGGCTGGCCGGAGGCGAGCATCACGCTGGCGCAGGCGGTCATCGCGCTGTGCCTCGCTCCCAAGTCCAACAGCGTGGTCATGGCCATC
>DATAFN010000053.1:0-3821 GCA_036257435.1 Actinomycetes bacterium | reverse complement strand
CGGTGCGTGAGCTGTGGCTCGAACGTGACCGGTTGGCTCATCGGCGTGACCTGGCACCTGGACGGGTCCTGCCCGATGCCGCGATCGTCGAGGCCGCGCTGGCTATGCCCGCGAGCCCGGCCGAGCTCGCCACCTTGCCGGTGTTCCGGGGGCGCGCGCAGCGCCGGGAGGCCGAACGGTGGGCCCGAGCGATCGACCGGGCGCGCCGCGCAACCGACCGCGACCTGCCCATCCTGACCGTGCGATACGACGGCCCACCACCGGCCAGGTCTTGGCCGTCGAGGGATCCCGCGGCGGCCGCCCGGCTGGCTGCGGCCAGAGCCGCGGTGGGGACCGTGGCCGAGACGCACGGGCTTCCGGTCGAAAACCTGCTGACCCCGGAGACGTTACGGCGGGCCGCATGGTCGCCGCCCGACCCGCCGACTCCTGATGCACTTGCGGCCGCGTTTCGGGAACGCGGCGCCCGGGACTGGCAGGTCCGGCTCACGGCCGGCCCCGTCAGCGAGGCCTTCGCCAGCGTCGCGATGGGCTGACGCTTACTCCGACGCAGAACCCGAGCCCGACCCCGAGCCCGAGCCCGACCCGGAACCACTGTCGGTGCCGGTATCCGCACCGTCGTCTGCACAGCCGGCCAGACCGAGTGCGAGTACGGCGATGGCGGCGGCGATCCGGGAGGTCGCTGTCTTCGAAGACCGTGTCATGGCACGGGGATCCTTTCAGTCGATCGACTAGCGGCGGGGTCTGACCGACGACGCACCGAGCGCGCGCCGAGGAAAAGCAAAACCAGGACGATGACGGTCCAGGCAAGGTGGAGCGGCCAGAAACCGGGTCCCTGTTCGCGGTAGTCCGGAAACAGCGGCCGGAGAATCTGGTAGAGCGGGTCGTGGACACCGTCGAACGACAGGACCCAGGTGACATGGCCGGCCCAGCCATCGACCAGCAGGGCCGCGTAGTGCGCCACGCCGATCAACCCCAAAGCAGCGGCAGCCGGCTGCAGCCACGGCGCGATCCGGCCGATCCACCACAGCACCACCAGCGCCGCAATCGGCATCACCGCGACGACCTGGCGACCGGGCCACCAGAACCCGTGCATGGTCAGTGCCCACCAGGTCGCCGCGGTCCAGCCCGCAAGCAACGGGGCGAGTGCAGCCGCGCGGACGAAGCCCGGCGTAGCCCGGCCCCGCAATGCGACCAATGCGCCCACCGCCGCCACGGCCAGCAGCCATGCCGGCTGCCAGGCGACCAGCCCGTACGCCCGGTCGCTCAGCAGTGCGACCAGGCGCAGCGAGCGGCCAACGTAGTCCGGCTCGACGCCGATCACCGAGAACTCGCCGGTCTGCACGAAGTGATCACCGGTCGCGTAGACGGTCCAGCCACCCCAGAGCAACCGATGGGCGACGAGGTACATGACGCCGGACAACGCCAAGGAGGCGGCCAGCGAGACCGCTGCGCGCCGTTGTTCACGTACCAGGCGGACCAGGGCGACAACCGCCAGGGCCGCCGCCACCGGGAGGTATTTCGCCCCGAGCCACGGCAGGGCGTTCAGCGCCACGACCAGCGGGACGAGGGCATGCCGTCGCAGCGGTCCGGTGATGAGCGCAACGCCGACCAGCAGCGCGAGCGCAGCCGGGATCTCCGGATAGACCTGTTGCCCGTACACGGCAAGCGGTGCCGACGCACCCGCCAGCGCGGTGCCGATGCCGGCGACCGTGACCGGCACCTCGAACCGGCGCACCGCGACCCACACGAGCAGCGCCGCGAGAGCGCCGGCGAGGAAGGACAGCGCGATCTTGGCGCCGACCCAACCGAGGAGCCCGACCGGCGCAGCAAGGATCAGCGGCAGCAGCGGATCGTGCGGGCTCAGCTGCCGGCCGTCCGCGAGCACGCGGGTCTGAACCGGAAGTTCGGCGTCGAAGAAGGCGCGATACCGCCGGTCGGCGAGCTCGTCGCTGATGTCGAGATTCCTGTCCTCCCACAGCGAGATCGCTGTCAGCAGGTACTGCGGTTCATCGACGGCGGCGTGCCCGCCGTCGGTGGCTCGCACACCGATGCCCAGCAGGGCAGCGGCGATCGTCACGACCGCTGCGGTCGTCATCGCAATCCGCAGCCTGGTCACGGGACGTACTCCGACCGTCGGGCGCCTACGATCCTGGCCGCGACGTCGCGCAGGTCCGTGCACAGCTGCAGGCCGGTCAGCTGCTGGAGCCGGCTCGGATCAGCCCAGGTATCGGACACCTCGTCGGTCGCCGCCGGCACGACCTCCACGACTGGATCGACGCCGACGGCCCCCGCCACCGCCTCGATCGCCTGTGCCAGCGCGCGCGGCCGGCCAGTACCGACGTTGACGATCCCGGCCGACCCGAGGAGAGCAGTAATGGCGCGAGCCACCTCCCGCACGTCGGTGAAGTCCCGGGTCCGATGGACGCCACCCAGCACGCGCAATGGCCGGCCGGCCCGCGCCGCCTCGACCCAGCGCGAGAGCGCCATGTCTGGGCGTTGTCCCTCGCCGACGGCGGTGAACGGCCGCGCGACCACCGTCGGCCTGCCGGTGTCGAGGCGAGTAGCGCAGACGTGCTCGGCGCTGACCTTGCTCTTCGCGTAACCACCCATCGGCTGAGGAGGATCGTCCTCACGGCTGGCCCGGCCGAACCGCGCACCGCCGTAGACCGATGACGACGAGACGACGACCAACGGGACCACGGCCGGCGTATCCGCGAGAACAGCCCTCGTGGCGTCGACGTTGTCCCGCCGTCGGCGATGGGCGATGTCGGGCCGACGGTCCCGGACCCCGGGGCAGCCGGCCAGGTGGATCACAGCGTCCGCACGGCGGAGTGCGGCTAGCACTTCGGGATCCCGGTCATTGAGGTCAGCCTGGATGCTCCGCACCCAGTTTCGTCGGGCTACGGGCAGCCGGTCGACCCCGACCACGCGCTCCCCAGCGCGCAACAGCTGCGTCACGACGGCGTCGCCGACGAAACCGGCGGCACCCGTGACCACAATTGCCATCGGGCCGGCGCCCCTTCCATCCAAGTGAGGTAAGGCTTACCAAACGAGAGGAGAGGCTAGCCTTACCCGCCATGAGACGGAAGGGTCACCTCGTGGTGCGTCTCGCCGGACTGGCTCTCGGCGGCGTCCTGGTGGTGGGGTCCCTGGTCTATCTTGCGGGCATGGTCGAGGCGAATGCCCTCGGCCAGGTCGCTCGAGCAGTGCTCGCCGACCCGCTCGGACTCGGGATCGCATTAACGGCATACGGCTCCGCGTTCGCGCTCAGGGCATGGGCGTGGTGGCTCACCCTGCCAGGGATCCGCGGGGCGCACGCATGGTCGGCGATGCACGTCGCGCTGCTGGGGAACCACGTCCTGCCATTGCGGTTGGGCGAGCCGATGCGCGTCAGCAGCGTGCTGCGGCGTACCGCACTGCCGCCAGGACCGGTGACGGCGTCGGCCGTCACCCTCAGGGCTGCTGATGTTCTTACTGTCCTCGCGCTCGCCGCGATCTCCGCACCCACCGTGCTGGCCGAGGCCGGTCTGTGGGTGCTCGGAGCGGTCGGGCTGGTGCTCGTGGTCGCGGCAGCCGCCGTCGGCTGGCTGTATCGCCTGCGGGCAGCTGAAACAGCGGTGCGCCTTCCCGGCGGTCGCGCCCTGGCAGCTACCGGTGGAGCGTGGGTGCTCGAGGCTGCGGTGGTGTGGGAGATCGCCACAGTCTCCGGTGTGCCGCTGACCGCGTGGGAGGCGATCGCCGTGACCGCCGCAACCATCGCAGCACAGACCATTGCTGTGACGCCCGGTGGATTCGGCAGCTACGAGGCGGCTGCGACTGCA
>DATAFN010000018.1:0-15577 GCA_036257435.1 Actinomycetes bacterium | reverse complement strand
GCCGCGCTCTGGCTCGGCCAGACGCCACCGGTAGCAGCCGTGCCAGCGGTGCTGTTGTTGCTGGTGGGGATAGGTATCGTGGTCGGTGCCAGAACACCTGCACAGGAGCCTTCCGTCCCGGTCGAGTAAGGGATATTTTCTCCCGCCGTGAGTACTTCTCCGGGCCCCGAATCCGTCCGTAACACAATGTTTCGACAGCTACCTGTGAGTGACGTTCTAGCTCCTTCGGACGGAAGTCGGCACGGTCTCGGACAGGTATTTCGCCGTGCGGATTTGGTGATCCTCGGCATCGGCGTAATGATCGGCGCCGGCATCTTCAAGCTGGCCGGGGAGCAGGCCGGCACGATGTCCGGGCCCGGTGTGCTGTTCTCCTTCGTGCTGGCCGGGTTGGTTTGCCTGCTGTGTGCGGCCGCGTACGCCGAGCTGTCCTCGGTGTTGCCGTCCGCCGGGTCGGCGTACTCGTTCACCTACGTTGCGTTCGGCGAGGTGTGGGCATGGATCATCGGCTGGTCGCTGTTGCTCGAGATGGTGCTCGCGGCCGCCGCGGTGGCTCGGGTGTGGTCGATCTACTTGCTACAGGCCCTGCAGGATCTGGGCATCGCAGTGCCGGGCGGCCTCGCCCCGCACTTCGGCGTGGCGACCGGCTTCGACCTACCGAGCGCGATCTTGCTCGGTGGCCTGGTCCTGATAGTGGCCGCGGCAGCCCGGCTGGGGATCCGAGTGCTGTGGACCCTGGTGCTGGCCAAGCTTGCGGTCATCGCCCTGGTGATCCTGCTCGGCTTCCCGTACGTCCGGCCGAACAACCTCACTCCGTTCGTGGTCGCGCCGGAGCCGGCCGCACCGGTCGGGGACGACCAGACCGTGCTCCAGTTGATCCTCGGTGGTGGCCAGCACACATTCGGCTGGTACGGGATTCTCGTGTCTGCCGCGGTGGTGGCATTCGCGTACATCGGATTCGACGTGCTCGCGACCGCTGCCGAGGAGACGGCTCGACCAAGCACCGACGTCCCGCACAGCATGATCACCAGCCTGCTGATCGTGACCGGGTTGTACGTCGGCGTCGCGTTCGTGATGGTCGGGATGGTGCCGTTCAGGCGTCTGGCGGAGTCGCCGACGCCGCTGTCGGACGCGTTCGATGCGGTCGGCAGCGGGTTCATGCGCAACATCATCGACTTCGGGGCGGTGGTTGGGCTGGCCACCGTCGTGCTGGTGTTGCTGATCGGGCAGGCCCGGGTCGGTTACGCGATGGCCAGGGACGGTCTGCTGCCCAAGCCGATGGCCAGGCTCAGCCCGCGGTTCCACACCCCGTCGGTGTCGGCCGTGGTGCTCGGCCTGATCGCGATCGGGCTCGGCCAGTTCGTGCCGGTGCTCGATCTGGCGCCGCTGCTGACCATTGGCGCGCTGTTCTGCTTCGTGTTCGTCTCGGCCGGCGTGATCGTGCTGCGCTGGACCCAGCCGGATCTGGAGCGCGGGTTCCGGATGCCGTGGGTGCCATTCGTTCCGGCGCTGGCGATCCTCGGCACCGGGTGGTTGATGCTCGGGCTTCCGGTGGAGAAGTGGCTCTACTTCGGCATCTGGACCGCGGCCGGCCTGGTGGTCTACCTGCTGTACGGCCGCCGCCGAAGCCGGCTCAGGGGGCTGCTCGCGGCCGAGATCGAGCAGCAACGCTCTCGTTCGATGCGCGGCCGCCGCCACACCTACGTGTAGTCCGGGTCGATCGCCGCCCGTTCACCCGACCTGCGCTCCGATCGGAGCGGCGCCGCTGGCTCGCGCGACCAGCGCCCGATAGGTCTCGACCGCGGTCGTTTCGCTTCCTAGCCGGTATCCGCTGGACTGGCCGTGATCGTCGCTGGCACCGGTGACCAGCAGGCCGAGCTCGGCCGCCAGCGCGCGCAGCCTGACCCGGGTCGGCGGGTCGTGGTCGGGGTGATCGACCTCGAGTCCGGCCAGCCCCGCAGCGGCCAGCCCAGCGATCACATCGGCGCCGACGATCCGGCCGCGCGACCGGGCGCCGGGATGGGCGAACACGGCCACTCCGCCGGCCGCCCGCACCAGCCGGACCGCGTCGGCCGCCTCGATGGCGTACCGGTGCACATAGGCCCGCCCCCGGTCGCCAATCCAGTCCGCCCCGAACGCTGCTGCCTCCGAGCCAACCACGCCGGCCGCGACCAGTGCCCTGGCGATGTGTGGCCGGCCGATCGGCGCGTCGCCGGCCAGCTCGCGCACCTGCTGCCAGGAGATCCGTGCGCCCTGCTCGATGCACAGGTCGACCATCCGCTCGGCCCGGCTGAGCCGGGCGGCTCGAGATCGAACGAGCTCCGCGACCAGCTCCGGATGGTTGCGATCGACCAGGTAGGCCAGGATGTGCACGCTGATCCCGCCGGAGGCGGCGGACAGTTCGGCACCGGGTACCAGGGTGATCCCGACCTGCTCGGCGGTCGCCGCGGCCGCGTCCAGCCCGCCGAATGTGTCGTGGTCGGTGAGGGCGATCACATCCAGCCTGGCGGCGGCCCGCCTGATCAGCTGTGCCGGTGTCTCCGTGCCGTCCGACGCGTTGGAATGGCTGTGCAGGTCGATACGCACGGGAGCGAGCGTACGGCCTACCGCCGCGGCGACAGCGCCACGGCCTACAGCCGCGGCGACAGCGCGCCGAGTGGAAGATCCAGCTCCAGCCTGGCGTCGCGCGCGTCCAGCAGGGTGAGCCCATCCAGCATGAGCAGGTCGGCCCACTCCGGCCAGAGCACCGTCCACAACCAGAAACCGCCGGCGGCGCCGACGTACGCGGTGCGGTTCCCGCCGGCGTCGAGCCACCACAGCGGGGTCGGATGCCCGGCGGCATAGATCTTGGCATCGCTCGGCGTGTCGACCATGTCCGCGCCTGGGTCCGGCCCGTCGATGCCGGCGTAGCTGGCGCCGAGCCCGATCCCTGGCTCCTCCGCCACGATGATCATCTCACCGACGCCGCCGAGCCGGTTGGGCCCGGTGCAGGCCATGACAGTGGCACGAGCACCGCTCAACTCGTCACCGGCGCAGGTCGCCCCGGTCACCAGCCAGCCGGGCGGCAGTGGCCACGGCACCCAAACCGGTACCCGCGCGGATCGCATGATCTGCTGCAGGTGTTCGGGACTGGGCAGCCGGGGCGGGGCCACCGGGTGCACGTCCCCGTGCATGTCGCACCGCCACGCGTTGGACCACATGCCCGGAGCGCGGACGGTCGAGCGGCACCGTGGGCAAGTGTGCTCGCCCTTCATGGGACAAGACGTTGCGCGCTCAGCCTGGGCGCGTCAAGACCGATCCGGTCCGCCAGTGCCGGGCACGTCGGCGAGCGGCGATCCGACCTGGGCGGAGATCGCTCAGTTGGGCAGATCCGTAGTCATGCCGGCGCGCAGCCTGGACAGGATCCGGGCCAGGAGCCGGGACACCTGCATCTGCGACACGCCGAGCTCCCCGGCGATCTCGGACTGGGTCATGCCGCGGAAGAACCGCATCAGCAGGATCTGCTTGTCCCGCTCGGCCAGCTCGGCGAGCAGCAGTTTGAGCGTTTCCCGGTTGACCACACCGTCGAACGAGTCGTCCTCGGCGCCGATCAGATCCTGCAGTGGGGTGGGTCGCGCCGAGCCGCCGTCGACCGGGAGGTCGAGCGAGACGGTCGAGTGTGCGGCCCTGGCATCCATCGCGTCGATGATCTCGGCCGGTTCGGCGCTGAGGTGTTCGGCGAGCTCACCAACCGTCGGGGACCGCCCGAGCGATTGGCCGAGCGTCTCGGTTGCCGTCCGTAGCTGGGCGCTGAGCTCCTGCATGCGGCGCGGGACGTGGACCGCCCAAGTGGAGTCACGGAAGTACCGCTTGATCTCTCCGATGATCATCGGCGTGGCGTACGTCAGGAATGCCACCCCGCGCTCCGAGTCGAAGTTGTCCACTGCCTTGACCAGGGCCAGGTAGGCGACCTGGAACAGGTCCTCGACCTCCTCGCCCGGCATCCCGTAGCGCGCGGCCAGGTAGCGCGCGTACGGCATGTGCGCCTCGATGACCTGGGAGCGCAGGTCCTCCCGGCGCGGGTCGCCGGTTGGCAGCGTCGACATCTCGCCGAGCAGCCGGAGCGCGGTAGCCCGGCGCTTGACGTAGAACTCGCCGCGCTGCGCCATCTCGGTGTCGGCCGGGGACATCTCCGCCGGCTCGCCGGCGCCTTCGTCGCCGGCGTGGCTCTCCCCGCCGCCCTGCTTCTCGTCAGGCGCCTGCTGGCCGCCCGCCCGCTGGCGCTGCGCCCGCTCGTCCGGCTTCTGCTCGTCGTCCGGGGCCGTCTCGGCCACCGCGGGGGGCGCGTCCTTACGCTGTACCTTCGCGGGCACCCGGGACGTGGCCTGCTTCGGTTTGGCCCGCGCCATCAGCGCTCCGCGGCTGTTGCGCGCTTGACCAACTCCACCCTTGCCCACCCGTCCTGGTAGGACCAGCGCAGCTCGTCGACCAGCGCGCTGAGCACGTTCCAGCCGAAGCCGTCGACGTCCGGAGCGGATTCCGAGGCCTCGGCGGAAACGGTGACCGCCAGCCGGTCGGGGTACTCGTCGAAACGGCAGTGCAGCTCCGCGCCGGTGGTATCGAACTCACCCGGCAGCAGGAGCAGGCCGCAAGCCTCGTCGACCGCCAACCGGAGATCCGTGAGCTCCTGCATGGTCAGGCCAAGCCGGGCACCGAGATGGCTGGCTGCCGACCTGACCAGCGCGACGTACGTCTTATCCGCAGGCACGATGACCCGCACCGGACTGCCGGCCAGCCCGGCCGGCCCGCCGGTGGCTTCTCCGGAGTTCGATGCGGTCATCTGCTGCGGTACCGGCTCAGCCACGAGGAATCTCGCTCGTCACGCCGGCAAGGGCTAGGACCCGCTCGACCGGGGGTGGCACCGCAGTCATCTGGAATGCGCCGCCGACCTCGTCGGCTCGGCGGGACGCACGCAGGAGCACTCGCATCCCGGTCGAGTCCATGAACTCCAGCCGTGCGCAGTCCAGGACCACAGTCCGGCCCGGTTGCAGAACCGGTTCCAGCTCGGCCCAGAGCAGGTCGGCGGTGGCCATGTCCAATTCTCCCGAGAGCGACACGACGCTGCGCGCGTCGTCGACCACCGCAGTGGAGACCTGAAGCCCATCCATGTCTGACTCCTCGTCGCTGAGTCCGCTCCCAGACCATATGCGCACTGCCGCCGTAACAGGAAACCAGCACACACTCCGGCTGGTTGCCGGTTTGACCTCGACGGATCCGGTAACAGATCCACACCTGACTTCGAAAGGTGGTTGTCATGGCGTTGCGCACGCGCGTAGCACCGGTCCGGTCTCCGGCCACGGGCATTGGGCTGCGCCTCATCCTTACCTTGCTCGGCGCCGCGGGCTTGATCGCCAGCGCGTTCTTCCCGTGGATCTCCGACATCGACGGCCTCGACCTGCATCTGAAGTCGCTGATCGAGACCACATTTGTCGCGACCTCGAACATATTCGCCACGGTGGGCTTCGTCGCCATCGTGCTCGGCTTGGTCGCGGTCCTTGGTCTGGCCGCACGTTTCGGTGGGCTCACCCGAGCCGCCGGTGCGCTGGGGATCGTGATGGTCGTTCTCTTCGGCATCGAGGTGTACCGGGAGACAAGCAGCATCGAGATGCAGGAGGGACCCTGGATTGCGCTGGCCGGCTCGGTGCTGGCGGTGCTTGCTGGGTTCCTAGGCTGGCGGCCGGCAGCGGTCACTCCCACGGAGACGGTGGAGGACACTGTCGAGCCGGTTGACACCCCGTAAATCGTTAGCCGCCGGTAACGGCGGCCCGGGATCAGGCGCCCGCAAGGGCGCCTGATCTGTCGTAGTAGAACCATCCGTGGTCCGGATCTCCCGTGGCGGCGACCGGCTAGACGAGCCTAGGCTTTGACGTGCGTAGTAGCGACAAGACGGCCGAGCTGTCGGCAACGCTGCCCCACCGGGGCCGAAACCCGGAGACCAAGGTGACCTCGGACATTGCCGCGCGTGTCCCGCCCCGGTCAGTTGCCGGCCAGCGGGCCGAGTTCGAGGTGCTCATCGTCGAGGACGACGCGGTTGACGCGTTCCTCGCTCAGGAGCTGCTCGCCGAGGCCGACCCTGGCCTGCGCCTGAACCGCGCGACAGACCTGCGCTCCGCCGAGGCTGCCATCGAGGACGGCATCCGGTGCGTGGTGCTCGATCTCAACCTGCCCGACGCCACCGGTCTGGATGGCCTGCGCCGGCTGCTCGACCGCGCGCCCACGGTGGCGGTGGTGGTGCTGACCGGCCAGCACGACGACCAGCTCGGGGTGCAAGCGGTGGCCGCGGGCGCGCAGGACTACCTGACCAAGGGCGAGATCGACGGCCCGCTGCTGGCTCGGACCATCCGCTACGCGGTCGAACGGCAGGAGTCGCACCGCTACCGCCTCGAGGCCGAGCTACACGCACAGGAGAACGCCCGACTCGAGCGCGGCCTGTTGCCCACGCCGACGATTCGCTCTGCGGAGCTGGCCTGCCACACCAGGTATCTGCCGGGACGACCGCGCTCGTTGCTCGGCGGCGATTTCTACGACGTGGTGGAGACCGCCGACGGGACGCTGCATGCAGTCATCGGCGACGTCTGCGGGCACGGTCCGGACGAGGCCGCGCTTGGCGTGTGCCTGCGAGTGGCGTGGCGCAGCCTGGTGCTCGCCGGACTGCGCGGCACCGAGCTGTTCGCGGTCCTGCAGCGGTTGCTGGTTGGGGAGCGCCGCACCGAGGAGATCTTCACGACGGCCTGCATGGTGACGCTCGATCCGGCACCGAACTCGGTCACGATCCTGTCCGCCGGCCATCCGCCACCGCTGCTGCTCGACTCCGGCCGTCGCAAGGCGCCCGTGGTACGGGAGGCGCTGCCGTCGAGCACCGGACCGGCGCTCGGGCTGACTGCCGAGCCGACCTGGCGCACCGAGCAGATCGAGCTGACCGGGACCTGGGGACTGCTGCTGTACACCGACGGCATCATCGAGGGTCGGATCGGCAATGGCGCCGAACGGCTCGGCGTGGACCGGCTTGCGAAGATCATCGAGGCCCGGATGGCGGATCAGCTGACCGGGACCGAGCTGCTCCGGGCGACTATTGCCAAGGTAACCGAGCTGGACGGCGGCACGCTCGCCGACGACATCGCGGCGTTGCTCATCGCGCGCCGGGAGGCTGGATGAACCCTCGGGAGCGCGACCCGGGCGGTACCGGATGGCGCCGGTTCAGGGTGCGGGCATGGCTCGCGCTGCTGGCGACCAGTGTGGCTGCCATCACCATCGGGCTCGCTGCGTTGAGCCAGCGAACGTACCGCGAGCTGTCGATCGCGCGAATTGCACTTGCCGATGCCGCGAGCCCAGCGTTCATCAGCGCTCTGCGACTCGAGCAGGAGCTTGGGGCGCAGGATGCGGCGGTTGCCAGCTACGCCTTGACCGGCCAGCCGGCCGCCGCCAACCGTTATCGGGAGGCGGTTACCGACGCTCAGGCAGCCGCGAGCGAGCTCCGCCAAGTTGCGCAGACCTTTCCGCACACGCTCCCGGCTGATGAGATCGAGGCGGAGCTGGCCTCCGTACTCGATGCGGCCGAGCAGTGGCGAACCAGCTATGCACAGCCAACCGTGGACGCGATCAACAGCGGCGGAGTTGGCGCGGTGAGCGGCCAGCAGCACCAAGCCGGGGCGATACAGTTCGATGCGGTCCGGCAGAGCATGAATCGGCTGGATGGCCTGACCGGAAGCACCCGAGCGGCCGCCCGCAGCAAGCTCGATCGCACCGCCGACCGGTTCGAGAAAGTCATCGTCGGTGGGCTGGTCATCCTCCTGCTCGCACTGATCGCGGTGGCGGCCACCGTGCGGCAGACCGTGATCCGCCCGCTCGCGATGCTCAGCCGGCAGGTCCGGCGGGTCGCGCGGGGCGAGTACCATCAGCCGCTCGAGGTCGAAGGCGCACTGGAGATCCGCCGGCTGGTCCAGGACATCGACGCGATGCGCCAGCGGATCCTGCTCGAGCTGGACGAGTCGACCGCGGCCAGGGAGATGCTGGATGCGCAGACACTGGAGCTGCGCCGGTCGAATGCGGAGCTCGAACAGTTCGCATACGTCGCCTCCCACGACCTGCGCGAGCCGTTGCGCAAGGTCGCCAGCTTCTGCCAGTTGATCGAGCGACGCTATGGCGACCAGCTGGACGAGCGGGGCCGCCAGTACATCGGCTTCGCGGTCGACGGCGCGACTCGGATGCAGGTGCTCATCAACGACCTGCTCGCCTTCTCCCGGGTTGGCCGGACCAGGGAGGGCTTCGTCGCGATCGACAGCCAGGAGTCGCTGGACCGGGTAAAGCAGCTGCTCAGCAGCTCGCTCGAGGACACCGATGCCGAGGTCATCACCGAGGCGCCGCTCCCGATCGTGTATGGCGACTCGGTGCTGGTGGACCAGTTGCTGCAGAACCTGCTCAGCAACGCGATCAAGTTCCGCCGGGACGGGGTGCCGCCGGAGGTCAGGATCACGGCCCGGCGCGACGGTGACATGTGGGAGTTCACCTGCGCCGACAACGGGATCGGCATCGAGTCCGACTACGCCGAGCGGATCTTCGTCATCTTCCAACGGTTGCACCCCAGGGATCGCTACGGCGGCACCGGCATCGGCTTGGCCCTCTGCAAGAAGATCGTGGAGTATCACGGCGGGCGGATTTGGCTGGATTCGAACGGCCGCCAGGGCACCGGTGCGGTCTTCCGCTTCACATTGCCCGCGACGCCGCCGTTAGCACTTGCCAGCGATGGCGAGATGGGGTCTCATGGCTCCACCGAACGGCCGGAACCAGTCGCCTTGGCGGCACCTGGAGGCGAATCGTGAGTGCTGCTCCTGTCTTCGAGGTGTTGCTGGTCGAAGACGACCCGGCCGATGTGCTGATTACCCGCGAGGCATTCGAGAACAGCCAGGACCACACGCTCACGGTGGTGCCCGACGGCGTTGAGGCAATGGCCTACCTGCGCCGGGAGGCGCCATACGGCGAGGCGCTTCGGCCGGATCTGCTGCTGCTCGACCTCAACCTGCCGCGTAAGCCGGGCCGTGAGGTGCTGGCTGACATCAAGACCGATCCCTGGCTTCGCATGATTCCGGTGGTCATCCTCACTACCTCGGAGGCCGAGGATGACATCGTGGCCAGCTACCAACTGCACGCGAACGCCTATGTCATCAAGCCGGTCGACTTCGAGCAGTTCGCCGCGTCGGTGCGGAAGATCGGTGACTTCTTCCTGTCCATCGCCCGCGTCCCCCCGATGAGCTGGGAAGGCTGGGCAACGCTTCGCTAGGTCCCGGAGGCCTCGATGGTGATTCCTTGCGTGGGCGCGATCATGGTCGACGCCGCGGGTCGACTGCTGGTGGTGCAGCGGCAGAACGAGCCGGGGTCCGGGTGGTGGTCGATCCCCGGCGGCCGGGTGGAGCAAGGGGAGACCGACGTCGACGCGGTGCGCAGGGAGGTTCGGGAGGAGACCGGCCTGGAGGTCGCGGTCGGCTCGCTGCTCGGCCGGATCCAGCGACCGGGTCCGGAGGACGAGAACGGCGAGGTCTGGTACGAGATCGCGGACTACCACTGCACTGTCACCGGTGGCAACCTTCGGCCCGGTGACGACGCCACCGACGCGCAGTGGGTTTCGCCCGCCGAACTCCGTGCGCTGCCCACCTCCGACGGTCTGGTCGAGATCCTCGAGTCCTGGGGCGTCATCTAAGCGGTTCGCGCGGCCGCCGCCCGATCCCGCCGCCGCCTTCGCTGGCAGAGCTCACGCTGGCTTTGCCGGGAAAGGTCACGGGGTAATGCGTGATATCCTGGCCACCGGCCGCGGACCGCGGCCATTGTTACGTACTGTCCGATCGGGCACCGGGCCAAGGAGGTGGATGCGGTGACCACAGGTTCAAGTCCCTGCAGTACCAGCCGCTCCCCGCTCCGGGTTCGGGTACTGCCGCGCTAACGCGCAGGGCCTTCTTCCAGCGCCGCATCCGGCGCGAGCGGGTGAGCCTCCACCAGTCCGCATCGCGGCTGATCGCGTCCAACCTCTGACGCGCCGCCGCCACGGGATCGTGAAGGAGCTCTGCCATGTCGATGATTCGCGAGCTGCGCACGGCGGTGCGGCGCAACTTGACCGCGCCGGCCGTCGTTCCGGCGCCGGCTCGGTCGCGCGGCATCGTGGACTGCGCGATCTACCGGGACGGAGTCCGCCTCCCGGAACAGCACACGTACACCTCAGCCCTGCGCGACGTGCGCCGAACCGGCCACGGATTCGTCTGGATCGGCCTGCATGAGCCGGCCGAGTCGCTGCTGGCCGAGATCGGCGAGCAGTTCGATCTGCATCCATTGGCGATCGAGGACGCGGTCCAGGCCGCCCATCAGCGGCCGAAGCTGGACCGGTACGACGACATGCTGTTCGCGGTGTTCAAGACCGTTCGGTACGTGGAGCACGCTCAGCAGACCGCAACCAGCGAGATCGTCGAGACCGGCGAGGTCATGGTCTTCCTCGGTCGGGACTTCGTGATCACCGTTCGGCACGGTGAGCACGGCGACCTGCGCGGGCTGCGGCGCCGGCTGGAGACCGATCCGGAACTGCTGGGCAACGGCCCGTCCGCGGTGCTGCACGCCGTGGCCGACCGGATTGTCGACGACTACCTGCTGGTCACCGAACATCTACAGGGCGACATCGACGAAGTCGAGACCGCGGTGTTCTCCGCCCGGCGGTCCCGCGACGCGGAGCGGATCTACCAGCTCAAGCGTGAGGTGCTCGAGCTCAAGCGGGCGGTCACCCCGCTCGTCGCACCGTTGCAGACGCTGGCCGAGCGGCCGATGCGGTTGGTCGAGAACGAGATCAGGGAGTACTTCCGCGACGTCCACGATCACCTGACCCGGGTGGCCGAGCAGGTCTCGGACTTCGACGAGTTGCTGACCACGATCGTCCAAGCGAACCTGGCCCAGGTCACGGTCGCCCAGAACGAGGACATGCGCAAGATCACGGCATGGGTGGCGATATTCGCGGTGCCCACCATGATTGCCGGGATCTACGGCATGAACTTCACGCACATGCCGGAGCTGAGCTGGACCTACGGCTACGAGCTGACCATCGGGTGCATGATCGGGATCTGCGTGCTCATGTACCGCGGCTTCCGCCGCAACCGCTGGCTGTAGCTGACCTAGAGACCGGCCAGCACCTGCCTGGCGTTCGCCGCCTGCTGCCGCTTGGCCTGGATGTCGTACTGCTGCGGCTGCAGGTCACGCCGCGAGATGAAGTCCCGCGCGCCGCCGGTCATCGCGTACGACACCAGCGCCAACGTGGCACCGAACACGGCGCCCCAGACCAGGCCCCAGAGCAGCGCTTCAAGCACGCCGATATCCGAGACCAAGATCAACAGCAGCAGCCCGAACAGCAGCCCGAGCCAGGCACCGGCGGCCGCGCCGCCGCCTGCCGCCCGTCCCCACGAGAGCCGGCCGAGCACCTGCTCGACCAGCCTGACGTCGGTCCCGACGATCCGTACCGACTCCACCGGGAACCGCTGGTCGGCGAGGTGGTCGACGGCGCGCTGAGCGTCCTCGTACCGGGTGTAGATCGCGATGCTCTCCCACTCGGATTCCGCCGTGGCCGGCGTCTCCGGTCGCTGGGGAACCTGATCGGTCATGGTGCCTCCTCGATCCGTCGCTGGTCACCTGTTCGATCATCCACCGGAGGGTGCCCGGAGTCACCAGGTGGAGCCGGGCGGTCGCCGGTGGCAGCTCGATCGTCGGTCCGGGTCAGACCGGCGGCCCGGCCCTTGGCCGCGATCACAGCCGCCATCTTCCGGGACGCCTCGTCGATCATTTCCGCTCCGAGCATGACCGCGCCACGCCCGCCCTCCGGCGCAGATACCGCGAGCTGGTAGGCCGCCAGGATCTGTTCGGCCCGGTCATAGTCCTGCTGGCTCGGGCTGAACACGGCGTTCACCACGTCGAGCTGACCCGGATGCACGACCCACTTGCCGTCGTAGCCGAGTGCGGCCGATCGCGCCGCGACCCGGAGCAGACCGTCCAGATCACGGATCGCGAGATAGGGACCGTCGATCGCCAGCAGGTCGTGCCCCCGGGCGGCGACCAGGATTCGCATCAGCACGTAGTGGTAGGCGTCGCCGACGTCGTAGCCGGGCGGTTGCTCACCGACCGCCAGTGCGCGCATGTTGATGCTGGCCATGAAGTCGGCCGGTCCGAACACCAGCGCCTCCAGCCGAGGCGAGCCGGCCGCGATCGCGTCCACCGCAGCCACCCCGCGGGCCTGTTCGATCTGCGCCTCGATCCCGATCCGGCCGGCGGGCAATCCGAGCGCATGCTCGATCTGGCTGAGTGTGAGGTCCAGCCATGCGACGTGCTCGGCCCGCTGCACCTTCGGCAGCAGCACGCAGTCCAGGTGCGCGCCCGCGGCCTCCACCACGTCGACGACATCGCGGTAGGCCCACCGGGTGGTCGGGTCGTTGATCCGAACCGCGACGGTCTTGCCGGTCCAGCCGCCGTCGCCGAGCGCGCTGATCACGTTCGCCCTGGCGGCGGTCTTCGCATCCGGCGCGACCGAGTCTTCCAGGTCGAGGAACACCTCGTCGGCGGTCAGGCCGGGCGCCTTGGCCAGCATTCTCGGGCTGCTACCCGGAACCGCGAGGACGGATCGGCGCGGACGGACGGGGCGGGCGGGCTCGGACATCGACGCGGAGCCTACTCAGAGCTCGACCCGGGCCACCGCGCGCTCGGTCAGGCTGCCCAGCCAGAGCGCGCCGCCGTGCTGCCGGACACCGGTGATCACGGTGTACGTGCCGGCCGGGCCGTGCAGCGTCCGCAGCACCGTGCCGGCGGAGTCGACCTGCGCTACCAGCCCGTACCGGGCCGGCTGCGGCTGCAACCGGTCGGGTAGGAAGACCACCAGCCGGCGCAGCATCGGGTGCGGCAACAGCCGTTCCTCTATCGCGAGCCGAGGGCTGGGCAGCGCCACCCAGTAGGTGCCGTCACCGACGCTGGACATGTTGTCCGGGTACGCGGGCAGGTCGGCAAGCTCGGTCACCGCACCACCAGGCAGGTCGATCCGCAGCAGCCGGTGCGTGGTGGTCTCGGCGACCAGCAGCGCGCGCTCGTCCGGGCTGAGCGCGACTCCGTTCGGGAAGTACAGCCCGGTCGCCACCACCTCGGCGGCGCCGGTGCTCGGCCGGTAGGCAAGTAACCGGCCGTTCGGCTGGTGCTCGATGAGGTCGCGCTTCCAGGCCCATAGCGGGAACCGGTGGCTCGAGTCGGAGAAATAGACGGTTCCGTCCCGGGCGATTGCGGCGTTGTTGCAGATCGTGATCGGTGTGCCGGCCGCCTCGGTGGCCAGTACGGATACATCGCCGGACGCGCTGACCCGGAGCAGCCCCCGGTACGCATCGCAGACCACGAGGCTTCCGTCGGACAGATCGAGTTCGATGCCCAGCGGCCGGCCACCTGTGGTCGCGAGCAGTTCCGGTGCCGGCTCCGGGCCGGCGCCGGCCGGCCAGCGCCAGAGATTTCCGTCCTCATCGCCGGAGACGAGCCGGCCACTCGCGTCGATGGCGACATCCTCCGGCCCGCGCCCGCTTGGCAGCCGGTACAGCTGCGGCCGGTCGAGCCGAGTGTCGGTCGGCGCCCATACGCCGTCCAGCGGGGGCGGCACGCTTCTCGGTAGCTTGGCCGGTCGCAGCCACCGCGGCGCCGGTGGTCGCGGGCTGTGCGGCGGCCCGAGCTGCGCCGATCGCTTCGACCGTTGTGCCCGCTGCCGCCGATCCGGTTCGCGTGTCGACGTCACGGCCGTATCCTGTCCGTCGGTCCACCCGGCGACAATGGTCAGCGTGGACCAGCTTGGCTTCGAGGGGATGCCGCGCCGACTGTTCGCCGCGACGCCGTCCCGGTTGAACGCCTGGCTGGAGTGCCCCAGGCGCTACCGCATGACGTATGTGGACCGCCCGCCGCCCCGCAAGGGGCCACCGTGGGCGCACAACAGCCTGGGTGCGAGCGTGCACAACGCGCTGGCCGGATGGTGGCGGCTGCCGGTGGCCAAGCGCACGCCCGATGCCGCCGGCCGGCTGCTGGTGACCGGCTGGCTCGGCGACGGATACCGCGATGAGGTGCAGAGCAAGGAGATTCGCGAGCGGGCCAGGGAATGGGTCGTGCGGTATGTCGACGTGCTCGATCCACGTGACGAGCCGCTCGGTGTCGAGCGGATCGTCGCGACCAAGACCGAGGCGCTCGCGGTAAGGGGCCGCATCGACCGGCTGGACGGCCGCGGTCGCGAGCTCGTGGTGGTCGACTACAAGACCGGCCGGCACGCGCTGAGCACCGACGATGCCCGCGGTTCGCTGGCACTGGCGCTGTACGCGCTGGCAGCCGAGCGCACGCTGCGCCGGCCGTGCCGCCGGGTGGAACTGCACCACCTGCCGACCGGCCGGGTGATCAGCTGGGAGCACCCGCCCGAGTCGTTGCAGCGGCATCTGCGCCGAGCGGAGGAGATCGCCGCAGAGTGTTCGGCGGCTGAGGCGGCGCTGGCCGAGGCGGCGCTGGCCGGGACCGGTGCGGCGGATGTGCCGGGTTCGGCAGGACGAGGAGACGGCGGCGCGATGGAGCCCGCCGTGGTTGACACGCTGTTCCCGCCGCGAGTCGGCACACAGTGCGGCTGGTGCGATTTCCGGGCGCACTGCCCGGAAGGTTCGGTGCGCTATCCGGCCAGGGAGCCGTGGGCCGGCTTGTGACCCTCGACCGCGCCCGCTTTGGATCTAGCAGCCGGACGGCTCTCCGGGTGCGCCGGGTGGCCGTGCCCGCCGTCGGCGGCCGGGGTGCGCCGGCCGTCGAGCGGAGTCCGACTGCGCGCCGCCGGCTCGGCATCGACCGGCACCGGTCCGCTCGGTGCCTCCGCGCCCTCTTCCACCGGCACGGTCAACACGGCACGCGCGCCGACGTCGGCCCCGGTCCGGTTGGTCTCGGCGGCCCGGGCCCAGACCAGGTCCACCTCGAACCATACGCACTTCCCGTTGCCGGACTCCATCCAGCCCCACCGGGTCGCCAGCGAATCGACCAGTTGCAGGCCGCGCCCGCTCTGGAACCCGCCGTCCGGGCGCTTGTGCGGTGCGCCCTCGGGGTTGTTGTCGTGGACTTCGATCCGTACCCCGGTCAGGATGTCGCGCGCCACCAGTCGTAGCGGTGGGTGACCGTGCAGCAACGCGTTGGTGACGAGCTCGCTGACCAGAAGGATGGTGACCTGATCGAGATCCCGCAGGCCCCAGCCCTCCAGGTGATCGGAGACAAGCCGACGTGCACGACGAACCTCTGACGGGTCGTCGCGCAGGACGGTCCGGAGCTCCACCAGCGTTGGTCCCTTCCCGTAAGAGGTTACTCACGGTGGCGACGCACAGACTCGGATTCTTACAAAGGCCCGGGGCGTCGCGAACCCCCCGTCCTCAGGTTGTTAGCAGTTCGGCACGTTTCCAGAAGTCACAGAGAACATCGGCAGTCGTGTCCGGGTCCTCTACCGCGGGTGAGTGACCCGATCCGGCGATCACCGTATAAGTGGCGC
>DATAFN010000315.1:0-15283 GCA_036257435.1 Actinomycetes bacterium | reverse complement strand
TGGCCGACGCGGTGGCGGCCGGAGCGGTGCTGGTCAAACCCGGTCAGCGGGTCGACTGGGGCGGCTACTCGGGCTACTTCGCCGACCCGGACGGCTTCCTGTGGGAGATCGCGCACAACCCGTTCTGGCCCGCCGGCGAGGACGGATGGCTGGGGCCGCCGCGGTGACAGCCGGCTAGCGCCGTTCTACAGGCATTGTCGACGGGCCGACCTCTGCCGAGATCCACTCCACCAGCGGCTGCAGCGCCCGCCAGGAGTCGCGCACCTGGTCGAACGCGGCCGGTGTGTGCACCCACGGCTCCGGCGGCCACTGCCGCTCGGCGGTCAACGACTTGTGACGCAACAGCTCGATCCGGGGATGGTCGGCATCGAAGCCGCGCGGCCTGGTCTTGAGCCGGTCGCCGCCGATCAGGAACCCGGTGCCCGCCAGCTCGTCGACGATCTTGACCAGCCGCTCGCCGGACTGTGCGGTGTCGACCTTCGCGCGATACCGATCAACCTGGTCGGACGCGTGCGCGTGGAATCCGGCCGCGACCAGCACGCCCTGTGCGGAGAGCTGCAGGTAGTAGCCGATGCCGGGCTGCACTTCGGCCCAACCGCCCTGGTGGTTCTTGTACGGCGACTTGTCCCTGGCGAACCGGACGTCACGGTACGGCCGGAACAGGTGGCTCGGCCCGAACTCCGGCTCGAGCGCGGCCAGCAGCTCCACCATCGGTACCCGCACCTGGGTGTCGTACGTGGCCTTGTTGCGGGTCCAGTAGGTCTTCGAGTTGTCCGCCTCGAGGCCCTCGTAGAACATGAACGCCTCGTCCGGGAAACCGCTGAAGCCCATGACCGCCTCCACCACCCTCGCCGTGCCTGTATCAGGCCTGCGCGGCAGTCTGCCACTCCCGCCCGTCAGCATCCGGCGGGCCCGGGCACCGGCGTCTAGGGTTGCCCGCGGAGGTGTGCGATGAGCGAGATGCCGGGTGACACGGAGCTGGCCGAGAAGATCAAGGCGGCCACCGCGATCATCAGCGCCGACGTTGGCACCTGGGACGCGGACCTGGAGGTCACGCCGGCGCCCGGCATGGCTCCGGTGCGGAGTAGGGGCGTGGCGACCAGCTGGCTGGTTGGCGACCGCTGGCTGGTCGTCGACATCGAGTCCGACGGCGGCTTCGCGGGCCACGGCGTCTACGGCTGGGATGCGGCGACGGGTGAGTACGTGAGCGTGTGGGTCGACTCGATGCAGTCCAGCCCGGCCCGCGGTCGCGGCCGCTGGGATGCGGCGACGGCGACCATGACCTACGAGGTCGAGGCCTGGCACGCTGGTCAGATCATCCGCTACCGGGAGCAGACCGAGCGGGTGTCCGACGACACCTACGTCTACCGCAACCTCCTGCCGACACCGGACGGCGGCGAGTTCGAGATGATCCGAACCGTGTACCGGCGCCGGACCTGAGCGTCCGGGGTTGCCGTGACCGTCAGCCGACGGGCGGCAACGGCTCGGTGGTGCCGTTGGAAGTGACGAACACGGCCGGCGCCGGGCCGAGCCAGCGCAGCTCCGATCCGTCCGCCAGCACGCCGGTGCACTCGGGGATGCCGAGCGCCCGGATCCCGCCGGGCAGCTCGATCGTCCGCAGCCAGCTCGGCGCGCCACCGCGATAGTGCGGGAGCACGCACACGTCCGGCACGATTCCAAGCCCGGCGGCCAGCCGCGGCGGGCCGGGCTCGGGCACGATCGTCTGCTCGCAGAGCACCATCGCGCCCGCGCTCGCTCCGGATACGGTGCCGTCGCGGGCCAGCACCTCGGCGAGCGCGGCATCGAGCCCGGTGCTGGTCAGCTGATCGAGTAACCGTCCGGGCGAGCCACCCGGCAGCACGACCAAACCGGCCTCGGCCAGCAGCGCCCTGGCTGCGTCCAGCCCACCGGACTCGGTCCGGACGTCTGGAATGGCGCTGACCTGGTTGGCACCGAGTTCGCGATACCAGCGCACCCCATCGGCAGCGGTGGTGCGAAACTCGAAGCCGGACTTCACCGCCAGCGGTACCAGCACCACCAGACCGGTGCTGCGCTCGAGCAGCAGCCGGTCGATATCGGCGCAGGCCGGGCCGAACTCGGCGCCACCCTGCAGGCACACCAGGCCCGTCATGTCCGTCGAACCTAGCCCACCGCCTAGCCTGGCTCCGTGACGCACTGGCTGGTGATCGGCGGCGCCGGCATGCTGGGTCGGGAGCTGACCGGCCTGCTGGACGCGACCGGCGCCGGCGCGATCTCGCTCGGTCACGCCGAGCTCGATGTCACCGACGCCGGCGCGGTGGATATCGCGGTTCAGGAGCACCGCCCGGCGGTCGTGGTGAACTGCGCTGCCTGGACCGCCGTCGACGACGCCGAGGCGCATGAGCCGCAGGCGCTACGTGTCAATGGCGCCGGCGCGGGCAACGTGGCCAGGGCCTGCGCCCGCACCGGGGTGCCGCTGGTGCAGATCTCGACCGACTACGTATTCGACGGCCGAGCCACGCAACCGTATTCGGAGGAAGCCGGCCCGCAGCCGCGCACCGCGTACGGGCGCACCAAGCTGGCCGGCGAGCGAGCCGTTCGCGAACTGCTGCCGGAGCTCGGTTATGTGGTGCGAACGGCTTGGCTCTACGGCGAGCACGGTCCCAACTTCGTGCGGACCATGATCGAGCTAGCGGGCCGGCGACCCACCGTCGACGTGGTCGCCGACCAGGTCGGGCAACCGACCTGGACCCGCGACCTGGCCGGCCAGCTGATCGCCCTGGTCGGCAGCGGAGCACCGGCCGGCATCTACCACGGCACCAACGCCGGCCGGACCAGCTGGTACGGCCTCGCCCGGCAGACGTTCGCGCTACTCGGAGCGGATCCCGACCGGGTCCGGCCAACGCAGAGCGCGGCCTATCCGCGACCCGCGCAGCGCCCGGCATTCAGCGTGCTCGGGCATGACGGGTGGGCGGCCGCGGGGCTACCGGCCATGCGCGACTGGCGGGCGGCGCTGGCCGAGGCGTTTCCCGCGCTGCTCACCGCGGCTACCCGGGCAGGCGCCGGCTAGGGGCGCTCGAGCAGCACCGAGATGCCCTGGCCGACGCCGATGCACATGGTCGCCAGCGCCCGGTCGCCGTCCCGTTCGGCCAGCTCGATGGCAGCGGTCAACGCCAGCCGGGCGCCGGACATCCCGAGCGGGTGGCCGAGCGCGATCGCACCCCCGTTCGGGTTCACGTGCTCGGCGTCGTCCGGCACGCCGAGCTGGCGCAGGCAGGCCAGCGACTGCGCGGCGAACGCCTCGTTGAGCTCGACCACGTCGAGGTCGCCGATCCCGAGCCCGGCTCGATCGAGCAGCTTCCGCGTTGCGGGGACGGGGCCAATCCCCATGATCCGTGGCGGCACCCCGGCGGTGGCCGCTGCGCTGATCCGAGCCAGCGGGGACAGTTTGTAGCGCCGGACCGCAGCCTCGGACGCGACCAGCAGCGCGGCCGCGCCGTCGTTGACGCCGGACGCGTTGCCGGCAGTCACGGTGCCACCCTCCCGGAACACCGCGGGCAGTGCGGCCAGGGCATCCAGTGAGGTGTCCCGTGGATGCTCGTCCCGCTCGACCATGGTCGTGGTTCGCTTCGGCCCTGCTACCTCGATCGAGACGATCTCCTTGCCGAGCCGGCCGTTCGCGATTGCCTTGGCGGCCCGCTGCTGCGACCGCAACGCGAACGCGTCCTGATCGGCGCGCGACACCGCGAAGTCGGCGGCGACGTTCTCCGCGGTTTCCGGCATCGAGTCGGTGCCGAACCGCGCGCGCATCGCCGGGTTGACGAACCGCCAGCCGATCGTGGTGTCGAACAGCTCCGCGGTTCTGGCGTACCCCGTTTCGGCCTTGCCCAGCACGAACGGCGCGCGCGACATCGACTCGACGCCGCCGGCCACGATCAGCTCGGCCTCACCGAGCCGGACCTGCCGAGCGGCGATCGCCACCGCGTCCAGCCCGGAGCCGCACAGCCGGTTGATCGTGGTGCCGGACACGGTCTCCGGCAGTCCGGCCAGCAACGCGGCCATCCGGGATACGTTGCGGTTGTCCTCGCCGGCCTGGTTGGCGCAGCCGAGGATGACGTCGTCGATCTCGGTCGGGTCGAGGTTCGGATAGTTGGCCAGCAGCGTGGCGATGACGTGCGCGGCCAGGTCGTCCGGGCGGACCGCGGCCAGCGCTCCGGCGTAGCGGCCGATCGGAGTGCGGACTCCGGCTACCAGGTAGGCGGTGCTCACGGGGTTGCTCCATGGTCGGTTTGCGGCTCGAGTAGGGACCCGGCCACGGTTCGGCTGCGGCCCCGGAACTCGGCCACTACCGCTCCGTCGGAGGAGCGGCACACGGTGACGTCGTACAAGCCCGACTTGCCGTACCGCAGCCGCTCCACCGCCTCGGCGACCAGCTCGTCGCCGAGCCTCGCCGACTCGACAAAGCTGATCTCGGCTCCGGCGGCCAGCGCGTTGGCGCCGTAGGAGTTGCAGGCGAACGCGAACGCGGTGTCGGCGAGCAGGAACACGTAGCCGCCGTGCGCGACGTCATGTCCGTTGATCATGGTCTCGGTTACCCGCATCACGGCGGTGGCTCGTCCCGGCCCGATCTCAGTGATCTCGATGCCGAGCCGTTGCGAGGCGAGGTCGCCGGCGTACATTGCCGCACCGGCGGCTCTGGCCGTCTCGTCCGGTGTCATTGCGACTCCTCCCGGCCGGCTGCCGGTCCGCGCAGGCTGCGACCGGCACGGCTGCGCAGCCACAGGCACGGCCGATACCGGCCGTCCCGGTACCGATCCTCGATCGCGTCCAGCACCTGGCGTACCCGCTCGGTGCCGATCCGGTCGCCCCACTCGAGCGGCCCGATCGGGTAGTTGGCGCCGTAGCGCATGGCGAGGTCGATGTCCGCGGCGCCGGCCACACCGCGCCCGGCCAAGTCGGCGGCCTCGTTCACCAGCCTGACCACCGTACGCATGACCACCAGGCCGGGGGTGTCGACGACCACGCTCACGGCCAGCCCGGCGGCCTGCAGGAATCCGACCACTTCGGCCAGCGCCTCCGGCGCGCATCGAGGCCCGGCGGCGACCGCAAGCCGGGTCGCGTGCCGGTAGTCCAGGGCTAGATCGAGGGTGACGAGCGGCAGCCCGCCCGGCGCCTCGGTGGCCAGTGTGCCGGTGGTCAGCGTCGCGCGCGCGCTCGGGAATAACAGCTCGCCCGGAAGGCCACCGGTGTCTACCGGCACGCCGGCCGCAACCGCCCGGGCGACCAGCGGCTCAAGCGGGCCGAGCCCGACACCGGCCCGGACCGTCGCGGGTACCGCCGCCGGTGCCGCCGTTGCCGGCCCAGGCGTGGTCGGCGCTGGCGTGGTCGCGTGCTCGTAGTCGTACACCCCGCGCCCGGACTTGCGGCCGAGCCGGCCGGCTTCGACCAGCCCGCGCTGCCAGATCGACGGTGCATATCGTGGGTCGAAGTTGGTTGCCTCCCACACCGAGGTACAGACCGCCAGGTTCACGTCTTGACCGATCAGATCGGTCAGCTCGAGCGGCCCCATCCGGAACCCGCCGGCCTCGCGAAGCAGCGCGTCGATCGTGGCCGGATCGGCCGTGCCCTCCTCGACTAGCCGGTGTGCCTCGCCGTAGAACGGCCGCGCCACTCGGTTGACGATGAAACCCGGGCTGCTGGCCACCGGCACGGCGATCTTCCCCCAGGCGCCGGCTACCGCTCGCACCGCGTCGACCGCAGCCGGTTCGGTGAGCGAGCCGTGCACGACTTCGACCAGCCGCATCACCGGCGCCGGGTTGAAGAAGTGCATGCCGACCACCCGACCGGGGTTGCGCAGCCCCGCGGCCATCGCGTCGATCGACAGCGACGACGTGTTGCTGGCCAGGATCGTCTCCGGCTTGACCACGTCCTCCAGTTCGGCGAGCAGCTCGCGCTTGGCCGGCAGCGATTCCACGATCGCCTCGATCACCAGACCCGCCGGGCGAAGGGCATCGAGATCGGCGGCGGCCCCGATGCGCTCGGCCGCCGCAGCCGCGTCGGTGGGCGCGAGCTTGCCCCGCTCCGCCAGCATGCCCAGCTGGCCGTGCAGCCCGGCGACGGTGGCAGCGATCCGGTCTCGCTCGACGTCATGGAGCAGGACGGGATGCCCGGCCAGCGCGGCGACCTGAGCGATCCCGGCGCCCATCGTCCCGGCTCCGATCACGCCAACCGGCGTATCGGGGCTGATCTCGGCCGCCGGCGCACGCGCGGCAGCGTCCGGTGTCATCGCTACCTCCTCGTCCGGGCTGGAACGCTACTCGACCAGGTCCGGCCCGGCTGCTGGGTGGTGCGGAAGGGACATGCGGGTTTGTGTCCATAATGACTGCGACCGTCCGACGCGTATCGAGGAGTGGTTACGCCATGGCCAAGCTCACCGTCGCCGAGCTCGTCGAGCGGCATCGACCCACGCTCGAGGCGGCCGTGGCCGCGGCCGCGCAGCGCGGTTTCTGGTCCGCCTATTCGGAGTCGCCGAGCCCGCGGGTGTACGGCGAGACCGCGGCGGCCGAGGGGCTGGCCGCCTACCAGTCCTACCTCGGCAACCGGTTCCCGATCGATCAGCCAGGCACTGACGGGTGGGTCGCCACCGAGCGCTCGCCGTACGGTCCGGAACTCGGCGTGAGCTATCCGCATCCCGACGTGGACACACTGCTGGCGGCGATGAAGGCGGCGATGCCGGCCTGGCGCGACGCCGGAGCCGAGGCCAGGGCCGCGGTCGCCATCGAGATCGTCGACCGGCTCAACAAGCGCAGCTTCGAGCTGGCCAACGCGATCATGCATACCTCCGGCCAGGCGTTCGTGATGGCGTTCCAGGCCGGTGGTACCCATGCGCAGGACCGCGCACTCGAGGCGATCGCGTACGGCTATGCCGAGATGACCAGGCACGCCGGTGCGGCGTACTGGGAGAAGCCGCAGGGCAAGCGCGATCCGCTGAAGATGACCAAGACGTTCCATCCAGTGCCGCGTGGGATCGCGCTGGTCATCGGCTGCAACACGTTCCCGACCTGGAACAGCTATCCGGGCCTGTTCGCGAGCCTGGTTACTGGCAACCCGGTCGTGGTGAAACCGCACCCGCGTGCGGTGCTGCCGCTGGCCATCACGGTCGCCATCGGCCGGGAGGTGCTGGCGGAGGCGGGCTTCGACCCGAACCTGGTGTGCCTGGCTGCCGAGTCCGACGGGGAAGGGCTGGCCACGGTGCTGGCCACCCATCCCGGGATCAAGATCATCGACTACACCGGATCGACGCAGTACGGCGACTGGCTCGAGCAGCACGCCCGGCAGGCGCAGGTCTACACCGAGAAGGCTGGCGTGAACACGGTGGTCATCGACTCGACCCACGACTGGCACGGCATGCTCGGCAACATCGCGTTCTCGCTCGCGCTGTACTCCGGCCAGATGTGCACCACGCCGCAGAACTTCCTGGTGCCGCGGGACGGGATCCAAACCGACCAGGGGCACAAGTCGTTCGACGAGGTCGCCGCCGGAATCTCCGGCGCGGTCGACAGCCTGCTCGGCGAGGACGCCCGAGCGGTCGAGCTGCTCGGTGCGATCGTCAACCAGGGCGTGCTGGACCGGCTGGGTCACGCCGAGAATCTGGGATCCGTGGTCCGGCCGTCCGCCACGGTAACGCACCCGAACTACCCCGATGCGGTGGTCCGGTCACCGCTGGTGGTCGCGCTGGACGCAAAGGACGACGAGGTGTACGCCGGCGAGCACTTCGGTCCGATCTCGTTCGTCATCGCGACCGACTCGACCGACCAGAGTCTGGAGATCTTCCGCCGGACGGTCGGCACGTACGGCGCGCTGACCGCGTCGGTGTACTCGACCGACGAGAAAGTGCTGGACGCCGCCGAAGCCGCGGCCATGGATGTGGGGGTGGCGCTGTCCTGCAACCTGACCGACGGCGTATACGTGAACCAGTCGGCGGCGTTCTCCGACTTCCACGGCACCGGCGCCAACCCCGCGTGCAACTCCGCGCTCACCGACGGCGCGTTCGTAGCCGGCCGGTTCCGCGTCGTCCAGTCCCGCCGCCACGTCTAGCCAGATCGGCGGAGGAAGCGGGCGATCCCGTCGGACAAAGCGGCGGCGATCGCGGACTGGCCGGCCCTGCTGGTCATCGTCGCCGCGTCCCGCGAGTTCAACATGTTGCCGCACTCGATCGTGATCGCCGGGGTACCGGCGCGGTTGAGCGTGCCGAGATCGGATCGCACCCACAAGCCGTGCGACGCGACGTAGTCCGCTGGGCGGAATCCTGCGTTCACCATCGCGTCCCGCAGCGCAATGGCGGCGCGCCGGGACGGCGCCGCGGTGCGGCCGGTGTAGCCGGGTAGCGGCGCCGGCGACATCACATAGAACCCGTGGTACGTCGCGCTCGAGCCGTCGGCATGGATGGACAGCAGCAGGTCGGCCTGGTTGCGAGCGGCGATCCCGCCGCGCTCGTCTACGCACGGCCCCCAGCCGGTGTTCGACCGGCGGGTCAGGATCACCGTGGCGCCGCTCGCCCGCAACTTCTCGGCGAGCAGTTTGGCGACATCCCAGTTGAACGTCGCCTCCGAGTAACCATCGGCAGTCGCGGTGCCCCCGGTATTGCACGGTTTCTCGAACCCACCGGCATCGACCGGCTTACTGATCTCGTTGAGGTGCCTGGCGTTGTTCCCGTTGTGGCCCGGATCCAGCACGATGACCCGCCCGACCAGCGCGCCGGAAGCGGTCGGATCGGACGAAGCCGGTCGCGTGGCGCGGGTCGGTGCCGGGCTAGTTTCCGCGGCGGACTGCACGGCCGTGGTGGGGCGATCGCCGGGGTCGGTGAGCGGATCGGCGAGGCCGTAGGGACGGGTGGATCTGGCGCCGGCAGTTCCATTGCCGCACGCGGCCGCCAGCAGGCTTGCCGCGATCGCCAGCACGACAACCGCCGGACCTCCGTACCTGTGTGGCGACGGATGCCCTCCCACTCGCGGCACGGTACCCGATGCGGTCGCCGTCCCCGGGCGTCTCGGTAAGAGCGCGTTGTAATCGGATTGCAACCCGTAGTTCGCCTGCGCTCGGCGCCGTTCCCCTAGGCTCGCCTTCCGTGCGAGTCGGGTTACCCCGGCTCGCGTGTCCGTTAGAAGCCCGACGCCCTAGTCGCAGGAGTACGTCGTGTTGAGTCTGAACGGGAAGTCGATCGCGCAGGCGGCAGGCCGGCTGCGCAGCATCAAGAAGAAGTCGATACTGCGGGCTGGTGGTGCCGCTCTGATGGTCGCCGGGATGACCCTGTTCTGGGCCGGTGGTGCGACGGCGTCCCCGGGCGGCGGCAACAACTCGGGTGGCCCGCCGGGCAACAACGGAACTATCAAGATCGATGACACGCCTTTCGACGACCACCCCGATAACGAGCCCCATGTCGGCTGCACGTTCCAAGTGGACTTCTATGGTTACGACGAGGGCGCCGATCTGTTCGCCGACGTGGTCTTCGAGTCGCACCCGCCGACCGGACCGGTCGTGGAACTGCTGACCGACACGGTGTTCATCGGCGAGGACGACAACTCCGGCGGTGGCAGCGAGGCCGGGCTGGACGCGTCGGAGACCTACACGCTGGACTTCGACGGTATCGAGCCGCACCCGAAACAGGGCTTCCACGTCAAGCTGACGATCCACGCCGACGGATCGCAGGGCGCCGACGTCAAGCACAAGGTGTTCTGGGTCACCGGCTGTGACGAAACAACGCCGCCGCCGTCGGAGACGCCGACCGAGTCGGAGACGCCGACCGAGTCGGAGACCCCGACCCAGTCCGGCACGCCGACGGAGACCACCGTTCCGAGCACCTCCGCGCCGGCCACCACGCCGCCGCCGGTGGTATCCGGCGGCAACCTGCCGGAGACCGGAGCCGGGTTCCCGTTCGCGATGGCCGGTGGCGCCGCGCTGATGATGCTCGGGCTGGGCGTCGTTCTGCTGACGCTTCCGCAGCTGGGCCTGACCCGTGTGGCCGGATCCGAGGAAAGTCAGCCGTAGCCGGCCTTCGAGAGGTGCCGGGCGCGCTGGGCGCTCGGCACCCCGTTACGGCCGGTAGTCGAGGCTGCTGGGCGCTCGGCACCGTTGGGATAGCTGGTCGGCGCAGGCGCTCGGACGCCGGGTTAGCGGGGTCGACCGGCGGGAGGCTGCGCGCCGATGACCAGGCTGACCACGCCATCAGCCAGCTGGTCGACCGTGATCTCGCCGCCCGGGTGGTACCACTCGGAGACCGAGTTGATCATCCCGAAGATGAGCCGGGTGGCCAGCGCCGGGTCCAGATCGGCGCGCAGATCCCCGTCCGCGCTGGCGGCTGCGACCAGGTTCGCGACGAACCGGTCGAACGCGCGCCTGCGCTCCAGGGCATTCTGCTCGGTCGCAGTGTTCCCGCGTACTCGCAGCAGCAACGTGACGTAGGGCAGCTCCTGGTCGAGGATCTCGATCGAGCGCCGGATCACGTGCCGGAGCCGGTCGATCGCCGGGCCGGCGGTCGATTCCTCCTCCTCGCACACCGCGAACAGCGCATCGAGCGCACGGTCCAGCGCGGCGCGAAGCAGCGCCTCCTTGCCGGCGACGTGGTGATAGATCGACGACTTGGAGATCCGGGCCGTCCGGGCAAGATCCTCCATGCTGGTGCCGTCGTAGCCGCGCTCGATGAACACGGTGACCGCGACATCGAGCAGCGAGTCCGGGTCGTACGCCGGGCGCCGCTCGCCGCCGCGCCCCCGGACCAGCCGGGCGCGCGCCGGAGCGGCAAGGCGTGTGGTCACCCGGCCAGTGTGACAGGTCTACCGAACGTACGGTCGGTAACTGCGGCCGCGACCGGTCGTGCCGCCGAGTGCCGTGATCACGGAAACGGGGCCGCCTCGCCTTGATCAGGGCACCTCTGGTGCGGGTTTCCGCAGCCAGGTTCCGTGACCACCAAGACTGAGTTTGGTCTTCGCATGATCACGGAATTCTGGGCGGGGATTTTGGCATCCAATACTCCGTGATCAAGGAGACGCGCCAAAGTTTCCGTCATAGCGCCCACCTGAGCGCACATTATCCGGAGCGCGATCCGGACCGAACTCACAGTGACCATCTGGAGCGTTGCGCCGACGACCCGATGTAGACCGGTGCGCGTTGTCCATCAGGGCCGGAGCCTCTAGACTACTTACCGAACGTTCGGTCGGTTACCGATCGGTGACCCCCGACTGACCACATGGAAGGGCCGGCCTGCGCCGGCCGGGGCGGGGGAGGTGCGCGACAGATGAGCGACCAGCAGACCGAGTTCGACACGGTCATCGAGACCGATCAGCGGATCGAGCCGCGCGACTGGATGCCGGAGGCGTACCGGAAGACCCTGGTCCGCCAGGTCGCCCAGCACGCGCACTCCGAGATCATCGGCATGCAGCCGGAGGGCAACTGGATCACTCGCGCGCCCAGCCTCAAGCGCAAGGCCATCCTGATGGCCAAGGTCCAGGACGAGGCCGGGCACGGGCTCTACCTGTACTCGGCGGCCGAGACGCTTGGGGTGTCCAGAGACGATCTGCTCGACCAGTTGCACGCGGGCAAGCAGAAGTACTCGAGCATCTTCAACTACCCGACCCTCACCTGGGCCGATGTCGGCGCGATCGGCTGGCTGGTGGACGGAGCCGCGATCACCAACCAGATCCCGCTGTGCCGCTGCTCGTACGGCCCCTACGCGCGCGCTATGGTCCGCATCTGCAAAGAGGAGTCGTTCCATCAGCGGCAGGGGTACGAGATCCTCTACACGCTGGCCAACGGCACGCCGGCGCAGAAGCAGATGGCCCAGGACGCGGTCAACCGGTGGTGGTGGCCGAGCCTGATGATGTTCGGCCCGGCCGATGACGAGTCGGCCCACTCCGCCCAGTCGATGGCCTGGAAGATCAAGCGCCACTCCAACGACGACCTGCGGCAGCGCTTCGTCGACATGGCGGTCCCGCAGGCCGAGATCCTCGGTCTCACCCTGCCCGACCCGGACCTGCGCTGGAATGCCGAGCGCGGGCACTACGACTTCGGACCGATCGACTGGGACGAGTTCTGGCGGGTGGTCAAGGGCGACGGGCCGTGTAACCGGCAGCGGATCGCCAACCGGATCAAGGCGCACGAGGACGGCGCATGGGTACGCGAGGCGGCCATTGCGTACGCGGACAAGCAGCGTGCCCGGCAGACCGCAACGAGGGAGCGCGCGGCATGAGCACCGCACCGAACTGCTCGCCTCGCGCACCCTTCCGCGGGGATCCCGCATGACCGAACCGGAGGTCAAGGAGCAGGCACGACGCGAATGGCCGTTGTGGGAGGTCTTCGTGCGCAGCAAGCGCGGCCTGTCGCACGGCCATGTCGGCAGCCTGCACGCGGCCGACCCGGAGATGGCGCTGCGGATGGCGCGCGACGTCTACACCCGGCGGCAGGAGGGCGTGTCGATCTGGGTGGTCCCGGCCGCCTCGATCACCGCGTCGAGCCCGGACGAGAAGGATCCGTTCTTCGACCCGGCCGGCGACAAGGTCTACCGGCATCCGACGTTCTACGACCTACCCGAGGGTGTGGAGCACCTGTGACCGCTCCGACCTTGCCCGCCTCGACGATGGAGCTGGCGCCGACCGTGCAGTACGTGCTGCGCCTCGGCGATGACGCGCTCGTGCTCGCGCAGCGGCTCGGCGAGTGGTCGGCGAAGGCGCCCGAGCTCGAGGAGGACGTGGCGCTGACCAACATCGCGCTCGACCTGCTCGGCCAGGCCCGTGCGCTGCTCAGCTACGCCGGCCGGCTCGAGGATGCCGGCCGGGACGAGGATGCGCTCGCCTTCCTGCGCGACGAGCGGGACTGGGTGAACGTGCAGTTGGTCGAGCAGCCCGGCGGGGACTTCGCGGACACGATTGCGCGCCAGCTGTTCTTCTCCGCGTACCAGTACGAGCTGTACGGCCGGCTCGTCGACAGTGCGGACGAGACGCTGGCCGCGGTTGCCGCGAAGGCGGTCAAGGAGGTCGCGTACCACCGCGACCACGCCGCGCGGTGGGTGGTCAGGCTCGGCGACGGCACCGAGATCAGTCACGCTCGGATGCAGGCTGGCCTGGAGCGGATGTGGCCGTACGTCGGCGAGCTGTTCGACTCCGACGAGTTGGAGCGTGGCCTGGCCGGTCAGCGGATCGCAGTCGACTCCGCTAAGCTGCGGGCGCCCTGGCGACACTTCGTCGACGAGGTGGTGGCCGAGGCGACGCTCTCGATCACCGAGGGGCTGTGGACCGCGCCGGGTGGTGGCCGGCGCGGAATCCACACCGAGTCGTTCGGCTACCTGCTGGCGGAGATGCAGCACCTGCACCGGTCGCACCCGGGGGGCAGGTGGTAGCCGTGTCCACCGAGCTGACGGTTGACGAGGTTCGGGAGCTGGCGGCGGCGGTCGTCGATCCCGAGATACCGGTACTTACCATCGAGGACCTCGGCGTGCTGCGCTCGGTCGACCGGGGCACCGACGGGCGGGTCGTGGTGACCATCACCCCGACGTACTCCGGCTGCCCGGCGATGGACGTGATCACTGCCGACATCCGCGGCACGCTGTCCGCGCATGGTGCCGAAGACGTCGAGGTCCGCACGGTGCTCGCGCCGGCCTGGACCACCGACTGGATGAGCGAGCAGGGCAAGCGGAAGCTGGTCGAGTACGGCATCGCGCCACCGGGGGAGCGGCGGAGCTCCGGCGGACCGGTCTTGATCGAGCTGGCGCCCCGTTGCCCGCGGTGCGGTTCGGGTCGGACCAGACTGGTGAGCCGGTTCGGTTCGACCGCGTGCAAGTCGATCTACAGTTGCCAGGAGTGCTTGGAACCGTTCGACCACTTCAAGGCGATCTGATGTCTGCCACGCTCCCGGTGGGTGCGGCCACGGTTCCGGAGCCTGCCCGCTCCGGGCTGGTTCCGCCGCCGCGCCGGCACGCCGTCTTCCACTCGCTTCGGGTTGCCGCGGTGGACCGGCTGACCGAGGACGCGGTCGCGGTCACATTCGAGGTACCGCCGGAACTGGCCGCCGAGTACGACTTCGTGCACGGCCAACACCTGACGATCCGAGCATTCATCGACGGCGCCGAGGTCCGCCGGAACTACTCGATCTGCAGCCCAGCCGGCTCCGGGATCCTCCAGGTCGCGGTCAAAGCGCTGCCCGGGGGCACGTTCTCGGCATGGGTCAACGAGGACCTCGCGCCGGGCGACCTGGTCGAGGTGATGACGCCGACCGGCCGGTTCACCACGCCGCTACGGCCCGGCCAGGCCAGGCACTACACGGCGATCGTGGCCGGCTCCGGGATCACTCCGGTGCTGTCCATCGTGACCACGATCCTGGAGCAGGAACCGCAGAGCCGGGTGACCTTGCTGTACGGCAACCGAACCACGAGCTCGATCATGTTCCTGGAAGAGCTTGCCGATCTCAAAAACCGATTCGCCGACCGGTTCGCGCTGTTCCACGTGCTGTCCCGGGAACCGGTCGAGGCCGACTTGCTGCACGGCCGGCTGGATGCGGACAAGCTGTCGACGTTGTTCGACGTGCTGCTGCCGGTGGCAGACGTGGACGAGTGGTTCCTGTGCGGGCCGTTCGAAATGGTGGTCGCGAGCCGAGAGCTGCTGCTGGACCGTGGCGTCGAACCTTCGCACGTGCACTCCGAGCTGTTCCACGTCGAGGGCGAGGCGCCGCGCGCCGCGGTCGCGGAGCCGGTCGACGGTGCTGAGCGCCCGGCCGCCGGGTCGGCGTCCACGGTCACCGTCGTGCTGGACGGCCGATCGACCACGTTCCCGCTGCCCGAAGGCGGCGAGCCGGTGCTCGAGGCGGCGCTGCGCGCCCGTGGCGACGCGCCGTACGCCTGCAAGGGCGGCGTCTGTGGCACCTGCCGCGCCAAGCTGATCGAGGGCACCGTCCGGATGGAGCGCAACTACGCGCTCGAGGCCGACGAGGTCGCCGCCGGCTACGTGCTGACCTGCCAGTCCCACCCGACGTCAGAGCAGGTCCTGCTCGACTACGACGGCTAGGTTGGCCCCTCCCGAAGCTCGGTGCGCCCCGGTAATGTGGGTGATCTGAACCACATCGAGGGGGGATCCGTGCAGAAACCGACGTGGTCACGCCGCCACGCTCGCTGCCCGGGCGGCCGGTCGCAGGCAACAGTCATCGCGACCTTCGGTGCACCGTAGTTCATCGACTAGCGCGCTCCAGAGGCTCCCGACTCCTGTGATCATGCATCCACCACCTGCATGATCACAGGAGTCGCGGTCGATGTCGTCCGGCC
>DATAFN010000264.1:0-1569 GCA_036257435.1 Actinomycetes bacterium | reverse complement strand
TACGCCGGCTTCGACTGGGACACCTACCTGAAGTTCTGGGATCTGGTGGCGGAGCGCCGCCGGTCCGGCCAGACCGTGCTGATCATCAGCCACTTCGTCGTAGATCAGGACCGGTTCGATCGGATAGTCGAGCTGCGTGATGGGCTGGCGGTGCCGCGATGACCACTATGGTGCTGGTCCGTAGGTTCCTCGCCGACTACGCCCGGAACCCGGTCAACCTGCTCACGCTCGTGCTGGTGCCGGTGGTGTTCGTGGTAGTGGCGGCCGGTCCGCTGGCCGATGCCGCCAAGCTGCTCGGTGGCGCAAGCGGTGACCTCGCCGTGGAGACGGCCACCGCTGGCTGGGCCGCTGGCTTTCTCGCCGGGATTGCCATGTACTTCCAGATCACCGCTGCCCGCGACGCCGATCGGCGGCTGGTCATCTCCGGCCTGCGACCGGCCCGCTTGGTGGGGGCTCGGCTACTGACCGGTCTCGGGCTGGCCCTGATCGTCGCCGTGGCCGCGTTGGTTGCGCTGCAGCTGCGCACCGGAATCGCCTCCCCGGCCAGGGCCGCTGCCGGCACCGTCATGTTCGCGATCATCTACCTCGCGATCGGGGCGATGGTCGGTGCGCTGGTCCGCAACCCGGTCAACGGCACCGTCGTGATCCTGTTCGTCTGGATCGTGGACGTATTCTTCGGTCCGACGCTGAGCGGCGCGGACAGGGTGGCAACCCGGGTGCTGCCCACCCACTTCGTCTCGCTGTGGATGGTTGACCTGCCCTCCCGGCACGGTGGCCGGCTCGGCGACTTCGGCCTGGCGCTGAGCTGGACGCTGGGCGCGGTCGTGGTGGCCTGGGCCGTAATCGCCGGAACGTCGCGGGTGGCCAGGAACCGGCGGCGTGCGCCGCCCGGCTCGGTCGGCGCCCAGCTACGCACGGCGGTGCGTATGGCTCTGCGCGAATGGCGGCGCAACCCAGCGCTGTGGGCGCTGTTCGTCGTGGTTCCGGCGGTATTCATCCTGCTCTCGGACGCCATCACGCCGCACGGCAGCATGGCGGTGGGGCTGGTCGAGAACGGCCGCCGGGTTACCGGGCTGTTTGATCCGGCTCACATCCACGCGGGGACCATGGCGCCGATCGCCGTGGCCTCGCTGGCGACCCTTGCCGGACTGTTCGTGGTGCTCGACTCCCGCGCTGGTGACCAGCGGCTCGCGCTCGCCGGTATGCGGGTGCCGGTGCTGCTCGCATCGCGGCTGGCCGTAGTGGTGCTGGCCGCTTTGCTGGCGACCGGTATCTCCCTCGCGGTCACCGCCACCGTGTTCCAGGCACACCAGTGGGTCCTCTACGCGGCGGCCAGCGTGTTGATCGCGCTCACCTACGGCATGCTCGGTGTGCTGATCGGGCCGATCTTCGGCCGGGTCAGCGGTGTGTTCATCGCGTTCCTGGTGCCGTTCCTCGACCTCGGCATCGCCCAGAGCCCGATGCTGCGCGGCGAACCGCCCGGGTGGGCGGACTACCTCCCCGGCTACGGCGGCGCCCGGCTGTTCATCGACGGCGCGCTCAGCTCCGGTTTCGACGAGACCCGCGCAC
>DATAFN010000239.1:0-13070 GCA_036257435.1 Actinomycetes bacterium | reverse complement strand
GCCCGAGGGTCTGCTGCCCACCGTCACGCTGTCGCTGGCGCGCGCGGCCCAGGTGATGGCCCGCCGGCATGCCTTGGTCCGCCGGCTGGAGTCGGTTGAGACGCTCGGGTCGACCACGTTCATCTGCACCGACAAGACCGGAACGCTGACCTGTAACGAGATGTCGGTGGTGCGGCTGTGGACGCCGGCCGGCGTGGTCCAGGTCATCGGCGAGGGTTACGCCCCGACCGGCCGGATCGACGGGCCCACCGGGGCCGTCGCCATGGCCAGGACCGCCGCACTGATGGCCGCGCGCTGCTCGACCGGCCGGTTGGTCCGCCGCGGCGAGCAATGGACACCAATCGGAGATCCGATGGAGGTCGCGCTGCACGTGCTGGCACTGCGTACCGGTGCCAATCTGGAGCGTGACGAGTCGGTCCGGCCCACCGCTCGCCGGCTGCCGTTCGATCCGCACCGGCGCCGGATGTCCGTGGTGGTCGACGGTCAGCTCCTGGTCAAGGGTGCGCCGGATGCGGTGCTGCCGCGCTGTCATGAGGTCGCCGGGGCGGCCGAGGCCGTCACCGCGATGAGCGAGTCCGGGCTACGCGTCCTGGCGGTGGCACATCGCCGGCTTGCCACCGGAGAAAGCGAGCTGCCGGCCGACCTGCTCGAGATCGACCTGGAGCTGGTCGCGCTGGTTGGGCTGGAGGATCCACCACGGCCTGGCGTCCGGGAGGCGATCGCCGCGTGCCGGACAGCCGGGATCAGGCTGGCGATGGTCACCGGCGACCATCCGGGCACCGCGGCGGCGATCGCCCGCGAGGTGGGGCTGCTCAGGGATGGCCGGATCGTGTCCGGATCCGAGCTGCCCGCGGACGACTCGGCGCTCGGCCAGCTGCTGGACCGGGACGGCGTCGTGGTGGCCAGGGTCAGCCCGGAAGACAAGCTGCGGATCGCCCGGGCGCTACACGGCCGCGGGCACATCGTGGCGATGACCGGCGACGGGGTGAACGATGGGCCTGCCTTGCGCGAGGCCGATATCGGCATCGCGATGGGCCGCTCCGGTACGGACGTGGCCCGGGAGGCCGCCGATCTGGTCCTGCTCGACGACGCATTCGCCACGATCGTCAACGCGGTCGAGCTGGGCCGCGCGACGTTCGCCAACATCCGCCGGTTCCTCACCTATCACCTGACCGACAACGTCGCCGAACTCACCCCGTTCGTGGTCTGGGCGCTGTCGGCCGGTCAGATTCCGCTGGCGATCGGGGTCCTGCAGGTGCTGGCGCTGGACATCGGCACCGATCTGCTACCTGCGCTCGCGCTGGGTGCCGAGCCACCCAGCCCGAACGTGCTACGTCGACCGGCCAGCACCGGGAACCTCATCGACCGCCGGCTCGCGGTCCGTGTCTTCGGAGTGCTCGGACCGGCCGAAGCGGTGGTCGCGATGGGAGCGTTCCTCGCTGTGCTCGTCGCCGGCGGATGGCGATGGGGAATGACGCCGGAATCGGCACTTGCGGCCAGTGCCTCGGGCGCCGCGTTCAGCGCGATCGTGCTCGGCCAGCTGGCCAACGCATTCGCCTGCCGCAGCGAGACCCGCTGGGTGGGCCGGCTGGACCTGGCCGGCAATCGGTTGCTGCTCGGCGCGGTGGCAAGCGAGCTGATCGTGCTCGGAATCTTCCTGGGTGTCCCGTTCCTTGCCGACCTGCTGGGCGGCGCCGCGCCCACCGCACTCGGCTGGGTGCTGGCGGCCGCTGCTATCCCGACCGTGCTGGTTGCCGACGCGGCGGCCAAGCGTGCCTGGCCGGGACACCGCGGCGGCGCGTCCGGCACCGGTATCGGTTACGGCAGGCCGACGTAGCCCTTGCGAGCCTTCCAAAGGAAGTACTTCTCGAACGCCAGCTTCGCGCCATGCGCCTGCGGTCCTGGAATGAGTACACCCATCCTGCGTGGCGGCAGCATCTTGTCGGCCAGGATCACCACCCCGTTGTGCCGGCATCCATCACGCCGTGCCGCTCGAATGTGGGCGCGACCGGAAAGCTGATGTCCTTCGGTGCCCGCAGACCGAACGGGACCCAGATCAGCGACGGGTTGAACAGGAACAGGTCCGACGCCGAAATCACCCGGACGTTCACGTCTCGACCGAGCAGGTGATAGCGATGGCACGCAAGAAGGTCTTGGTTCTCGGCGGCAACTTCGGCGACCTCATCGCAGCCATGGACCCGACACGATCGACCAGTCCACTCTGCCGCGGCCACACAGAAATCGGGGGCGTAGTGCCCGCCACGGCGGGGCTTTGGCCCCTGACCAGCCGACCCCACCGATCGAAACGCTGAACACAAGGGCGAGCGACGGATAGGTCGCCCTGCCACCGTGGAGTTGGGGGCCGATTATGGCAGAGGTAGAGCGCACTCCGGCGGTCGAGCGCCGGCCGTCATCCAGTGGCCGGCCGCTGCTGATCGCCGAGCAGGTCACGAAGATCTATCGCACCGGCAACGTCGATGTGCTCGCCTTGTATCGGGTCAGCCTGACGGTGTCCGCCGGCGAGTTCGTCGCGATCGTGGGCCCACCCAACTCGGGCAAGTCGACCCTGCTTGCCTGCCTGTCCGGAGTCGAAACCGTCGACGCCGGACAGGTGATCGTCGAGGGTGCGGAGATCACGCCCGGCACGGTCGCTCGCGGCGGCGGACCGCCCACCGAGCCGGTATCTTTCGTGACCCGATCCTGCGAGCTGGTACCGACGCTGACTGCCGTTGAGAACGTGCGGCTGAACGTGCGGCCGGTGACCGGCGCCGCGGACCGGGCAACGTCAACCGCGCTGGAGATGCTCGACCAGGTCGGCGTGGCGGCGCGGGCGAACCGGCGGCCGCGCGAGTTGTCCAGGGGCGAGCGGCAGCGGGTCGCCGTGGCCCGCACCCTAGCCAGCCGGCCGGCGATCCTCTGGGCCGACGAGCCGACCGGCGATCTGGACCCGGGCGCGGCCGGTCGGTTCATGGAGGTGTTGCGGCGAATCAGCTCCGAGCACGGTCAGGCGATCGTGCTGAGCACCCGAGAGCTCGCGGTCGGCCTGGCCGCCGATCGGCTCATCCACATCCACCGGGGACGGTTGAAGCCGGAGACGGTGTGGATCAACGGACATGTCGGGCTGCCGGGATCGACCCAGCCCTGGTGGTCACCACCGGTGATGGGCTGATGAACGGCGTAGAGATGCGGAGGTGTTCGAGATGAGACGAGTGCTGGTGCGGGATGTCATGACGGCTCCGGTGGTGACGGTGCGGGAGAACACACCGTTCAAGGAGCTCGTGCGGACGCTAGCCGAGCACCGGATCAGTGCGGTTCCGGTGCTAGACCCGGCCGATCACGTGGTGGGCATCGTGTCGGAGGCCGACCTGCTGCCGAAGCAGGAGTATCGGGACGAGCCGGCCGCGTTCTCGCTGCTGATGAGCCGAGCCGAGCAGGTCTCGCGACTGAAGGCGGCCGCCGACACGGCTGGACAGCTCATGACCACTGCGGTGGTGACGGTGCGGGCCGACCAGACGGTGGTGGACGCGGCCAGGCTCATGGACCGCAAGCAGCTCAAGCGGCTACCCGTGCTCGACACGCGGGGTGAGCTGGTCGGGATGGTGAGCCGGGTGGACCTGCTGACGGTCTTCCTACGCGAGGACACCGAGATCGAGGCTGAGATCGCCACGGAGGTATTCGAGCGGACGCTCGGGCTGGAAGCCGGCGCGGTCACGATCGACGTCAGGGACGGCGTCGTCGCGCTGACCGGGACCCTCGACGACAAGAGCCACGTCCGGATGGCGCTACAGCTCACCCGACGAGTCGACGGAGTAGTCGACGTGATCGACCATCTCCACTATCGGTTCGACGACACCCGGATCCCGTAGTAGAGCGACCCTCCGAGGTCCGGAGTTACGACCCGGCCGAACGGGCTGGTGCCGCGAGCGACTCGGCGATCCCGGTGGCCCAGGCGCGGATCTCGCCCCAGTCCCGGTAGTCGCCCTCCGGCGCATGCAGCGCGGTCACGATCGCCCGCTCGGCGAATCCGAGCAGGGACTTGTCCAGCCGCCCGGGAAACACCCGGTGCTCGCGCGCTGCGCTGGTAGTGACCATGTCGGCCGCGTCCACCGGCTCCTCCGGCGGCTTGGGCGGCTCTCCGACCGGGCCGCTCGAGAACAGCCAGACCGGTCGTTCGGCCAGTTCGGCGGCGTTGTCCTCGACGAACTCGGTCGCGGACTTCAGCCAGTGGCCCGCGTAGACCGCGCTGCCGAGGACGACCGCGTCGTACTCATCGACACCGGGGCTGTCCTCGATCAGCGTGACATCGACGTCGACGGCCTGCTCGGCCAGCGCCCGGCCGATCTCGGTCGCGATTTCCGCGGTGGCACCGTGTTTGGATGCGGCGGTTACCAGAACTCTCATGACATCACCTCCCGCTTCATACCTTTAGTCCTACCGGATCCACGGTTCGGCCCGAAGGGTCCAACGGCCGTACCGGAGGGGACGTTTCGTCCGGCGGCTCGCGGGCCGCGGCGCACGGACCCCGCCGACCTAGCCGACGATGGCCCTGGCGATCACCAGATAGATCGCGATCGACAGCAGGTCCTGGATCACAGTGGCCAGCGGGCCCGATCCGAACGCGGGATCCTTACCCAGGCGGTGGAACAGCCAGGGCAGCGCCATCGCTACCACGGTAGCGATCGACGAGGCGGCCAGTAGCGCGGCCGATACCGCGATCGCGACATCGGCGTCGCCCCATACCAGCAACGTCAGCGGGAGCATCCCCGCGGCCAGCAGCAGGCCCACGAGCAGGCCGGTGATGATCTCACGGCCGACCACCCGACGGATCCCGACGCCTACCGACAGACCGCGGATGATGAGCGCTTCGGTCTGGGTGCCGACCGCGTCTGCCAGATAGACGATGCCAGGCACGAAGAACGCGATCAGCACATTCTGGTCAAGCTCTTCCTCGAAGCTGCCCACCAGTACGGCCGCCAGCATCGCGCCGACCAGTCCGATCAGCAGCCACGGAAGCCGGTGCCAGAGCCGGCGGGTTACCGGTTCCAGGCTGGCCGCCCGGGCTGAGGCGGTCGAGCCGAGGAAGCCGCCAAGCCGGGCGATGTCCTCGTCGTGCTCCGCAAGCAGGACGGCCAGCATTCGCTGCGGTGGGATGATGCCGCGGAACCGCCCGTCGGTCCCGACCACGGCAAGGCCGGCCTGGCCGTGCCGGACCGCTTGCCACGCAGCGTGCTCCTGGTCGGTGCCAGCACCGACCGTTGGCGGTTGCGGATCCATGAGCCCGCCGATGCGGATGTCCGGTGCCGCGGCAAGTAGCCGTTCGATGCTGATTACGCCCACCAGCACGTCGTCGTCGCACACGGCAACCATCGCCGCGGAGTCGAACCGCTGCCCGCGCATAGCCGCGAGCGCGGCCTCGACCGTGATATCCGGCGAGACGACCGGAACGGCTGCGGAGACATGCTCCGCTGCGGTGCCCAGGATCAGCTGTGGCGGCTGGGTGAGCGGGTCGCTGGTCATCGGTCACTCCGGAAGTCGGGGCGGTGAGCACTGGGCCGCGGAGCGCGGCGGACCACGCTGCATGAGCTGCCCGATCAAGCGAGCGGCCTGAACGCAACGCAGTGCGGCCGGGCACGGCTCGGACGGTCAGCCCGGGGTGGATCAGGGCGTGTCTGTGCGCCTGACCCGGACCACCCCGGGCACCGTCCGGGCCAGCCGCTCGGCGAGGTGCCGCTCATCCTCGGCCGCCCCACCGGTGAGTGCTACCACACCGTCGACCACCTCGACCGCGTAGCTGCCCCCGTGTGGATCCTGCTCGTTCAGCAGCGCGATGACGTCGGTCCGGATCGCCTCGTCGGATCGGGTGAGTACCCCCAGCAGATCCCGTCGGCTCACGATGCCGATCACCTCGTGCCCGCGCACGACAGGCACGCTCTTGATCTTCTGGGAGATCATCACCTCGGTCAGCGAGGCCAGGTCCGCCGTCTCGGTGGTCGTGGTCACCTCGCTGGTCATGACGTCGGAAACCAGGGCCGGTGGCGGCTCGAGCTCGCCGGGTCGGAACCGGACCGTCGCGCGGGGATCCGGATCGAACTCCCCGCGCAGCAGGTCCATCTCGCTCACGATGCCCACCAGCCGGCCGGCCTCGTCGAGGACCGGCGCGGCCGTGACATTGTGCTCGTACAGGGTCCGGATCGCGGCTCGCACCGAGTCGGCCGGCCGAACGGTGATCACCGGTGTGGTCATGACCTCGCGGATCAGCATCGCGATCCAGCCTCCAGCTTCAGGTCCGGAACAGCACGACCTTAAGCGCACCGGACTCCTGCGGGCGGGAGAACACGTCGTAGGCGTCCTGCATCTCCTCAATACCGAACCGGTGGGTGATCAGACCCGCAACGTCCAACTGCCCGGCCTGGAGCATCCGCAGCAAGGTGGGAGTCGTGTACGTGTCGACCAGGCCAGTGGTGACCGTCACGTTGCGGATCCACAGGTCCTCCAGGTGGAGGGTGGCCGGCTTGCCGTGCACGCCGACGTTCGCGACCCGGCCGCCGGCGCGGATCAGCCGGGTACACAGCTCGAACGTCTCCGGCACGCCCACTGCTTCGATGGCGACGTCGGCTCCGAGGCCCCCGGTCTGCTCGAATACCTGCACCCGGACCGTATCGTCGGCCGGCAGCACGAGGGTGGCACCGAGCTTCGCGGCGGCCTCGAGCCGGGCGGCGGCCTTGTCGATCACGATGATCGCGCTCGGGCTGAACAGCCGCGCGGTAGCGATCGCGGCCAGCCCGATCGGGCCGGCTCCGACGATCACTACCGTGTCGCCGGGCCGCACCGCGCCGTTGAGCACGCCAACCTCGTACGAGGTGGGCAGGATATCCGCGAGCAGTACCGCGGCCTCGTCGGTCACCGAGTCCGGCAACGGGTGCAGTGAGGTGGCGGCGAACGGTATCCGGGCGAGCTGCGCCTGAACACCGTTGATCCGGTGACCGAGGATCCAGCCGCCGCCGCCCAGGCATTGCCCGTAGTGTCCCTCGCGGCAGAACCGGCACACGCCGCAGCTGGAGATGCAGGACACCAGCACCCGTTGCCCGACGGTCACGCCAGCAACCGCGGCGCCGGTCTCGACAACGGTGCCCACCGCCTCATGGCCGAGGATCCGGCCGGGATCCACGGTTGGTACGTCACCACCGAGGATGTGCAGGTCGGTCCCGCAGATAGTGACGGTGTCGATGCGGACGATCGCGTCGGTCGGATCCTTGATGGCTGGGTCGGGAACCGATTCCCAGGAGCGGCGGCCGGGGCCGTGATAGACGAGCGCCTTCATGTCTGCCTCTTGTCGCTCGGCGGCCAGCACGGCTGACCGCGGTGGATGTGGTCTTTCTACATCGCAGCGCGCACGGGCACTGATCGGGAGGGCCAAACGGCCCGGGGTCGGGAGGTCGATGGGACGGGAGCAGCGGAAGGTCTAGGGCCGTTTGCCCCTGCCATGACCGACCGTGATCGGCGATCATGCTCCCAACGGCTCGCGAGAGGAGACGAACGTGAACGGAACCAAGAGTCCGGTAGCACTGGAGGCACGACTGGACGAGCCGCTCAGCCGCTGGTTATGGATCGTCAAATGGCTGCTGGCCATTCCGCACTACATCGTGTTGTTCTTCCTGTGGATCGCGTTCGTCGTGGTCGCGATCATCGCGTTCTTCGCGATCTTGTTCACCGGGCGATACCCGCGATCGCTGTTCGACTTCAACCTCGGCGTGCTGCGGTGGAGTTGGCGGGTGGGGTACTACACGTACGGCGGGCTCGGCACCGATCGCTACCCGCCGTTCAGCCTCGATGAGGTTCCCGACTACCCGGCGACACTGAACATCAGCTATCCGGAGCAGCTGTCCCGCGGTCTGGTCCTGGTCAAGTGGTGGCTGCTGGCTATCCCGCATTACTTGATCGTGGCCGCCTTCGTCGGCACCAGCAGCTGGACGGCCGAGCAGGCGACGGATCAAGGGTGGACCGGGACCGCGCCGTATCCCGGCCTGATCTCGATATGCGCGATCATCGCCGGGTTCGCGCTGCTGTTCATCAGCAGGTATCCGCGCGGACTGTTCGACCTCCTGGCCGGCATGAACCGCTGGGTGATGCGGGTGACCGCGTACGCCACGCTGATGACCGACGCCTACCCACCGTTCCGGCTCGACCAGGGTGGTAGCGAGCCGGCGCCCGCGAATCGAGGAGTGAGCTGACATGTTCGCCGGCTGGATGCTGATGCTGACCGCGGGCAATCTCGGGCACGTGTTCGACGACCCGCGCTGGTTCGTCAGCTACTGGACCTGCGTGCCGTTGGGCATCCTCGTCGACCTGTGGCTGCTGTTCCGGGCCCGGCAATCGACGTGAGCCGGATGGTACGGCAGTAACTCCGGCGCGGCGGCCTACAGCCGCGCCGGAGTTACTGGATGGCGGAGTACAGAGGTTAGGAGGCGGCCTGCCGGGCCTCGATCTGGCTGCGCACGTCGTCCATGTCGAGCTCTCGCACGGCCTGGATGACCTGCTCGAGCATGGGCGCCGGAAGTGCACCGGGCTGGGCGAAGACCAGGATCCCGTCGCGGAAGGCCATCAGGGTCGGGATGGCGGAGATGTTGGCCGCGGCTGCTAGAGCCGGCTCCGCCTCGGTGTCGACCTTGGCGAAGACGATGTCGGTGTGGGCGTCGCTAGCCCGCTCGAAGATCGGCGCGAACTGTCGGCACGGGCCGCACCAGGAAGCCCAGAAATCCACGAGCACGATGCCGTCACGCGTCACGGTCTCATCGAAGGTGTGGCCGCTCAACGCCACGGTCGCCATCAAGATCTCCTTATTCCTAGTCCGAATACCCCGTATGGGTAGCAACCCCGGCGCCGCTCCCGGATATTCCTGGCCACTGGGGCCTGTCATCACCGTAGTCCGTCAGTGCACGGTGCTGTCGCGGCGATCGAAGACCGGCAGCCGTCAGCCACGACCCGGCCGGGCCGAGGCGGTGTGCAGGCAGAAGAACCCGGTGGCCACGGTCCCGGCAACCGGGGCAATGATCACTGCGATCGGCACCCGGGTCGGATCCGTGCCACTGACGATCTCGGGCGCGAAGATACTGGCCAGCGCCACGACGAGCCAGATCGTCCCGATCGAGAACGTAAACCCGGCCCACGGCAGCGGATCGTCACCGCTGGTACGAACTCGGCCCGCCATGAGCACGTAGCCGGTGGCCACGGCGGCCCACGGCCAGACGATGATGGCCGCCAGCGGGACGTGCTCCTGCTCGGTTCCGCTCACCAGGTCGGGAGCGAACAGAGCCGCCAGCAGCGTCGCCAGCCAGATCAGGCCGACCGTAAGGCCTGGCGCAAGTGCGCTTAGCCACGTGGGGCCGAAAACCGAGGTCGTCCGGTCGGATCCGGCGGGCGCGGCAACGGCTTGGGACATGATGCCTCCCCTTGGGTCAGTTCGTCGCCGGCGAGCCCGAGCTGAGCAGTTCGGATACCGGCGCGTTGGTGGCGACGCCGTCGACGTCGAGGATGAACCAGGGCCGGCCTCGGTCGAGCCAGGTCACCGTGATCGTGGTCGGGTAAAGCCCGGCGTCGAACCACCGCCAGGCGTGGTAGCCAATGCGCCAGCCCACCTTGGGCTCGCCGACTGCGCGGTGGCGCATGGCGGTGCCGTGCTCGAGCAATCCGGTGGCCGGGTCGAAGCGGAACTCGATCTCGTCTTCCGTGTCGCCGAACGGCACGACCAGGCGGGCGGTGACATCGTTGACCGGCTCCCAGCGCACTCCGGGCCGGGTGGTCAGCACCGACGGGACCAAGACCAGCTCGGCCCAGATGAACAGGTTCTCGCCCTGGTCGATCTCCGCTCCGCTGATCCGCCGGCGGCCAATGGCCATCTCTCCCCGGCCGCCGATGTAGGTGTCGCGGGCACGCAGTATCGGGATGCGATACCAGGTGACCGCCAGCAGCTGCAGCCCGCTCCACCCGGCCCGGTGCTCGGACCAGAACGTCACCGGCATCCAGGGCAGCGGGTCCTGCTTCATCCGGGCCCGACCCCACAGCGTGAACGTGTCGACTCGTGGCACCCGAAGACCGCCGCCTCCCAGCGCCCGGTAGAACCGCGCGACCGGCTGCGGCAGATCAGCGGGCAACATGACCTCGCCGGCATCCCGGGACGGGCCGGGTTGGCGCAGCGGCCGCGGCCGGATTCGCAGTCCTAGCCAGGACAGCGCGGCGACGCCGGCGACCGCGGCCGCAGCGGTGGTAGCGACCGCGCCGGCGGTCATGCCGACCCGCCCGTTGGCGCAGAGCTACCGGTCATGATCCCAGCTTGGGGCTGGCGGAGGTCCCCAGCTAGGGCCGAAGGACCCGCGACCGGCGACCCCTAAGCCCCTACGTCACCTGGACTCTTGTAGTGATCATGGTAGTAGGTAGGAGGTCGACACGGGTCTGTGAGGTGAGCGCACTGAGTAGGACAATCCGCGCGCTCGTCGTCTACGAGTCCATGTTCGGTAACACTCAACAGGTTGCCGAGGCGATCGCCGCCGGGTTGGCCGAGCACGCACAGGCGACGCTGGTGGAGGTGGGCTCGGCACCGACCTCGACCGGAGACGATCTCGACCTGCTCGTGGTTGGTGGGCCTACGCATGGGCGCGGGATGAGTGGCCGCGAAACCCGCCGAGATGCGATGGACCACGCGGTGCTGCCGGTAGTGTCCCAACGGATCGGGCTACGCGAGTGGTTTGATTCGCTGCGGTCCAGGCCAGATGTGCTCGCTGCCGCTTTCGATACCCGGTTCGACGAGTCGCGCTGGCTGAGTGGCTCGGCGGCGCACGTTGCCGCCACTCAGCTGCGGCGGCACGGCTTCCGCTTGCTTACCGCGCCGCGAAGTTTCTTCGTCCTTGGAATGTCGGGGCCGCTCGCAGCGGGCGAGCTCGAACGGGCCCGCCGTTGGGGCCGGATGCTGGGCGTCGACACCACAATCCGGTTGAGCCTGACCCGCTAGCCCGCCCGGACCTCGGACGCCGACGGGCCGTTCGTCGTGGACCGGCCACCTGCTCACGTAAGCACGAGACCGGTGGCCGGCGGTGGTCCGCGCATCGCCGGCCACCGTCTCCACTAAGCGGCGCTAGGACGCAGTGCTAAGCGGAGCCAGTCCCGGCACGACGTGCGCGCCCAGGCCTTCGATGTAGCCGACCGGGTCGTGGCCGGGCGGCATCACGTGCACCTCGTCGATACCGACGGCGGCGTAGCGGATCATCTCTTCGACGAAGGTGGGTCCGCCGTCCACGTTCGGGCTAAGCGGTCCGGCCCACAAGACGGTCTTGCGTATCCGGTCGTAGTCCGTGCCCTCGCGCCGGCAGTGGTCCGCGAGCACGTCGAGCTTTGCCTTCACGTACTCCGGTCCGGCCCAGGGTCCGGCGAACAGGTTGCAGGCGTCGCCGAACTTGGCGACTAGCCGCAACGTCTTCCGCTCTCCGGACCCGCCGATCATGATCGGCGGATGCGGTTGCCGGAGCGGCGGCGGCGCGCACACGGTTTCAGCGAGCTGGTAGTGGCGGCCGTGGAACGGTCCGTCGTTGTCGCCCCACATCTGGTGGACGATCTGCAGGGTCTCCTCGAGCCGCTCGAACCGCTCTCGCAGTGGTGGGAACGGGACGCTGTACGCGGCGTGCTCCCGCTCGTACCAGCCCGCACCGAGGCCGAGCATGGCTCTACCGCCGGACAGCACATCCAGGGTGGACACGATCTTCGCGAGCACTCCCGGATATCGGTAGGTGACCCCGGTCACCAGCAACTGCAGCTCGACGGTCCTGGTGTGGGCGGCGAGGAAGCCAAGCGTCGTGTAGCCCTCGAGCATGGGAGCGTGCGGGTCGTCGCTCACCGCGGGGATTTGCAGGTAGTGATCCATCACCGACAGATTGTCGATTCCGGCCTGTTCGACCGCGTCGCCAATCTGCGCCAACACGGGGCCGATCGAGCCGGGGCCGCCCGGAAAGCCGAAGTTCACAACGTGTACGCCGATTCTCATCGGAGCGCCTCGTCTCTGGCTGCCTGGGCTCCTGCGCATGCTACCGACGGGCGATACCCACCCGGGACCAAGGTCCCGTTCGGGTCTGTTCACAAGTCCCGACGAGACAGGGTCTTCCCTATCTGCTGCGTATGTCATCGGCACGCGACTCTGAGGTGAAACGACACTCACATCGAGGAGCGGACATGAAGCGCAGAACTCTGGACCTTCTGTTCAGCGCAGGAGGGATGGTCCTAGCCGCCCTCCTGGTGCTCGCGGGCATTGTGCTGACCAGTAACGCGAATTTCGCCAACGACTACGTCACCGATCAGCTGACCGCGCAGCAGATCATGTTCAAGCCGGCCGATCAGCTCACTCCGGAGGAGCAGGCCCAGCCGTGCCTGGTCGAGTTCGCCGGCCAGCAGCTGACCACCGGCAAGCAGGCCGAGTGCTACGCCAACAACTTCATCGGCCTACACCTGCAGTCGGTGGCCGACGGCAAGACCTACGCCGAGCTCGGCGCGCCGCAGGCGGCGCTGCGCGAACAGGTCGCCACCGCCGAGGAGACCAACGATCCGGCGCTGCCGGAACTGCAGGCCCAGCTTGACCAGATCACCGGGCAGCGGGACACCTTGTTCAGGGGTGAGACGCTGCGCGGGCTGCTGCTGACCAGCTTCGGGTTCAGCCAGTTCGGCGAAAAGGCCGGCCAAGCCGCCACCGTCGCCTACATCGCCGCGTTCGTGATGTTCGTCCTGGCCCTGGCCGGCTTCGCACACGCGGCCAAGACCCCGGAGACGACCGCGTTCGCACCGGTCGACAAGCCGGAACGGGAGGAGACCAACGTCTGACGTGGATCGCCACGGGCGCGGACCGGATAACCCGGTCCGCGCCCCTGGCTGTTCCGAGGGACGTGAGCCGGGATGTGACGGTCAGCCGGCCGGTGAGGCCGCTCCGACTGGCCGTACCACCTCGGGCATCATCGTCTGGGTCGCGCGGTCGCCGAGGCGGCCGATGTGCACCTGGGGTTCTATCGCCTCGAGCACCTTCCCGCCGCCCAGGT
>DATAFN010000191.1:0-2974 GCA_036257435.1 Actinomycetes bacterium | reverse complement strand
GGGGGCAGCGCGCTCGAGGAGACCTGGCTGGCGCCGGACGACCTGGACCGGCTCGAGGCCCTGGTCGCCCAGCGTCCGACCTGACCGGCAACTAGAGCAGGCCAACGACCGCCGCGTCGTGCCGACCACCGCGACGCGGCGGCGGGCACCGCGAGCAGTCGGTGCTACTCCCGTACGACGGTGACGGCCGGAGTCGACACGCCGGCGAGCAACACCGACACTAGAACTCCGAGCGGCAGCGTGCCCCAATAGGAAAGCGCAAGGCCGACATTCCCGGCGAACAACATCAGTAGCCAGGTCGCCGGAAACGTGGCGATGAGGAAGAAGATGGTTCCCCACAGGAGTGCCCTAATCATGGCGTCCTCTCAACGGTCGTGCGCGACATCTGAATGGATTGCGCGGGCCAATCATCGACCGAATCCGTGACCTTTCCGGTTCACGACACGCCAGGGAATTCTCAAGGCACCAGCGTTAGCCGCGCTCGGCGATTCGGCTGACCACGGGGCGTCAGCCTTAATACCCCAGCCGAATGCGGTCGCCACCGACCCGACATTCGGTGCCCGACACGAAGAAATGCAATGGCCTGCAGTTGCCGCGGCTACCGGCAGACCGCTTGCTCCGCCGTCGTCACCAGCAGGCTGGCCACCTCGTCGATCGGCAACTCCCGACCGGTGTACAGCAGATCGAAGGCGTCAAAGCTGGTGATCAGGTAGAGGATGTGCGCGGCGTCGTGCGCGGTCAGCTCGGGCCGCAGCAGGCCCTGCTCGGCCAGCCGCCGGGCGAGGTACGCCATCCCACCGGCCCGGCGTTCTTCGCCTCGCTGGATGGCGCCGGCGGTCGCCTCCGGATCGAGCGCAGCTGCCGAGAACAGCGCCCGGTACACGTCGCGAGAGACGGCGAACACTTCGGCGCCGGCCCGGATGCCGCGCCGTAGGTGCTCACGCGCATCCGGGTCTGCCACCGCAGTCAGCACCCGCTCGAACCCACCGCGCGCAAGCAGATCGTCGGCGACCGCATCGAAAAGGCCGGCGCATGAGCCGAAGATCAGATACACGGTAGAGCGGGCAACGCGGGCCCGGCGCGCGACCCCGTCCATGCTGACCCGCTGCGTCGGCGCCTCGCGCAGTTGCTGGTAGACCGCGTCGAGGATGCGGCGCCGGGTCTCCGCCGCCGACTCCGCCCGCAGTCGCTGCTCGTACCTCCGGGTCTCCATCACGCGTCATCCTACATTTCAATTGACATGCAGTCTCTCAAAAGACAGACTGTAGTTCGAGAGACATGCTGTCCGATGAAGGAGATTCCCGCGATGCACACCCGAGAGACGCCGGTTCTGGTCGTCGGCGCCGGACCGGCCGGCCTCACCGCCGCGATCACCCTGGCCCGCCAGGGGGTGCCGACGTTGCTGGTGGAACGGCGGCGCCAGCTGTCGGGGCTGCCGCGGGCAACGGTCGTCAGCACGCGCTCGATGGAGATCTTCCGATCGTGGGGACTCGAGGACCACTTACACGCCGGCGGCCTCGACGTCGAGTGGCTGCTGTGGTGGTGCGAGACGCTCTCGACCGCAGCGGCCGGGTCCGCGCACGCCGTCGGCTACCCGACCCGGGAGCAGGCCAGGGTGCTCAGCCCGACCGGGCCGGCGTGCATACCGCAGGACCACATCGAGCCGGCGCTGCTGGCCTACCTGCGGTCCCTCCCCACGGCGGAAGTCCAGCTGGGCACCGAGGTCATCGACGTCGTGAACGGTCCGGTTGCGACTCGGGTCGCGCTGCGCGACACCGGGACCGGAGATGCCGCCGCCACCCGGCACGTGGACGCCGGTTACGTCATCGCGGCCGACGGCGCCTACAGCGCGGTCCGCCGCGCGGTCGGCATCCCGATGCACGGTCCAGACAACCTCTCCGCCACCGCCACGGCGCTGTTCCGCGCGCCATTGTGGGATCTGCTTGGCAGCCACCGCTACGGCATCTACGTCGTGGACCATGCCGCAGACCAGGGCACGTTGCTGCCCGCCGGCCGCGATGATCGGTGGCTCTACGGGGTCAACGGCTACGACCCCGAGCGGGAAGGGCCGGCCGACTTCACCGCCGAGCGGTTCACCCGGCTCGTCCGGCTCGGTGCGGGCGTCGCCGATCTTCCGGTTCGGATCGAGCGGATCGGCACGTTCGCGTTCGCCGCGCAGCTGGCCGAGCGCTTCCGCGCCGGGCGGGTGTTCCTGGTCGGCGACGCCGCGCACCGAGTCACACCGCGCGGCGGCACCGGCATGAACACCGCGATCGCCGACGGCCACGACTTGGGCTGGAAGCTCGCCTGGGTGCTTCGCGGCTGGGCCGGACCGGAGCTGCTCGATACCTACGAGGCCGAGCGCCGGCCGGTCGCTGAACACAACGTGGCTCGGTCGGCCGATCCATCGGGCTCGCGCCGCCCGGCCGAGGAGGAAATTGCTGCCGACCTGGGCGGGCGGGTCCCGCACCGGTGGCTACCGGGGTCCCGCACGTCCACGCTCGACCTGCTCGGACCCGGCCTCACCCTGTTCACCGGGCCGCAGTCGCGCCAGTGGGCATCGGCAGCCCGCGAGCCGGTCGCGCCGGTCGGGTCGCCGCCGGTCACCGTCCACGCCCTCGATCCGATGTCGGCGCGCGCGATGGGCATCTCGAACGGCGGTTCACTACTGGTCCGGCCGGACGGCGTCCCGCTGGCCTCGTGGCCGGCTGGCGGGGAAACGCAAGCGCTCCCCGCCGCCGTCTCACACCTCACGAGTCACGATCCGCTCGTTGGCGCGGCGTCCTCCGAATCCCGATAGCTTCGGCGCACAGCTCAACCGGCGACGGTGATCTCGGTCTCCATCCCTAGGCCCCTGTGGCCGCCCACCGGGCAGTACAGCTCGTAGGTACCCGCCTGCAGGTCCACGGTCAGCTGTCCGGAGTCGCCGGGCGAGAGCGTGTCAGTCTCCTGCTCCTCGATGCCCGGACCCTCG
>DATAFN010000123.1:0-7078 GCA_036257435.1 Actinomycetes bacterium | reverse complement strand
CCGCGATTGCCATGACCGAGTCGGCGGTGCGTCGGAGCACGACGTAGATGGCCAGCAGCAGTGGCACCAGCAGCACGTTGTCGACGACCAGCAGCAGATCCAGGTCGACGAGGCCGACCAGCTTGTTGTCCCGGAATAGGTCGAACCAGTCGGCCGCGGTGCTGTCGAGGGGCGGCGGCCAGCTCAGGAAGACCGCGACCTGGACCGGGATCAGTACCGCGGTGGATAGGGCCGCAACCGCGCCGACCCGGTACAGCACGGTCCAGCACCCTCCGCGATCGCCGGCTCGAAGTTGGCGCCGACCGTCCGACCGGTCCTGGCGTCCGAGTGATCCATGAAGGCCCTATCCCGCCCGCACGGTCGATTGCCGGCCTGCTGCGCCCCGGTCAACCGGCCCGGCGGTCTGCCGGAACACCAGCCAACCGGTCAGCCAGGTGGACCCGAAGATCAGTCCGAACGGGATCCAGGTACCCAGCGGGCTGGCGAACATCTCCAGGCTGCCCAGAACGACAAGCGCCACCAGCAGAAGATCCGTCACCACCACGAATCCGGTGAAGGCGAACGCAGTCTGCAGGGGCGAGGTGTGGCCGAACCGCGTGAAGTACGAAATCGACACGCCACCGAAGTACACCGGGGCGGCGATGGCGTGCACGATCAGCGCGTTGCGGTCTGTAGTGACCGCCATCCCGATGCCGATCGTGGCGAAGCACAACGCCCAGCCGACCGCGGCATGGGCGAGCAGAATCAGCATCTCGCTGCGTCCGCTCCGCATGACGGACAGCTCCCTTCCGCACGCCGGCGACCGCGTTTCCAACATCGCTTCTGGCTGAAGCGGAGCGAGCACGCTGGTGTTCTTCAACGTGCCCAGCGCGGCCACGTACAGCTCGGGGAACCCGCCCGAGCAGGGTGAACACTCGCTCCTGCGGACCGACACCCAGCCGTCGCAGCAGGTTCGCGAACCGGTTGGTCTGCCGGCGCAGGTCGGCGTAGCTGAGCTCGGTCGTCCCCTACTTACGGCCGAGGCAGCGCAACGCGACGTGGTCGCGGCGAGGACCCAGGGCATGCCGGTCGACCGCCTCGTGCGCGATGTTGAGCCCCTGACCGCCGGGCAGCCCATCGAGGTCTCCTCGCACCCGCTCCCAAGAGAACGTGGACCTGGTCCACTCGTAGTCGGCGAGGTTCGCCACCGCGGTGCCCGTGGTCTTGACAATTGGTTCCCAGGACATGGCCGCTCCCCGGTTCGAGTGGACTTACTACCTGTCTAGAGCGCCGGGTCGGACACCAATAGGGGCCGAAGGTCCCGCCGGCACCAATGCCGATCCCATCGGGCCGGGACCATCGGCCCTGCCCGGCACCGGCGCGAATCGCAGACAGTGGTGGTGCGCCGCGTACCGGTGTCGGCCGATCCGCTCCGCGTGCGGCGCCATTGGCGTTCCGACCAGCGACAAGGAGCGCGCCATGAAGATCAAGAATGTGATGTCCGTACCGGGGGTCACCGTTCCGCCGCATTCCTCGGTAGCCGAGTCCGCCAGGCTCATGGCGTACGAGGGCGTCGGTACCGTCCTGGTGGTTTCGGACGGCCGACCCTTGGGCATCGTCACCGACCGTGACCTGGCGCTGCGGGTGGTCGCCCGGGATCTGCCGGCGACCACGCCGATCGCCGAAGTCATGTCGATCGATCTGGTGACCGTCGAATCCGGCGACGACGTCGAGGTGGCATTCGCGGCGTTCCGCCGGCACCCATTCCGCCGGCTTCCCGTCATCGCCGATGGTGAGACGGTCGGCATGATTACGGTCGACGACCTGCTCATGCTCTCCCACCGGCTGCACAGCGACCTGCTCGGACCGGTGGCGAGCGAGCTCGCCGAGCCGCAGTACCCCGAGTACACACCGCGGACCCCGGCCGTGGCCGGCAGCGTCGGCTGACGCCTCCGGCCGGGTCTGACCGGAGGGAGCACCAGCAGTGGCCGGCCTGCGTGACATGCTCGACCGGTTCCGCCGCGCCGGGACTCCCGGCCCGGCCGGCCGGGCCGGCGTTCCGGTCGACCGTGCGGCCGAGCGAGCAGCCGAGCTCGAACCGGTCCTCGCGCTGCTGGCACCGACGATCGCTGAGTGCGAGTGGATCCGGACACACGCCGCGGCGGAGGCCGACCAGATCCGCGATCAGGCCGTGGCGCGGGCCGCCAATCTGGTCGCGACCGCGCGCGAGCAGGCCGCCGGAGTCCGGGCCGAAGCCGCCGCACGTGCTCGCCGGCACGGCGAGGCAGAATCTGCCGGGTTGGCCGCCGAGGCGGCGCGGCAGGCCGATGCGGTCCGGGCCCGCGCAGACGCCCGGATGCCGGACTGTGTGGCGCGGGTGGTCGGGCTAGTCCGGGAAATCGCCGAGACCGGTCAGGGATCGGCCGCTACCCCCGAGCGTCTGCGATGAGTGCGTCGTGGGTGGCCGGCAGCGTACGCGCCAGGGCGCTGGCTCGCCGCCGGCTCGGTGCCGGCGCCGCCAGGACCCTGGCCGCGTTGCCGTCGCTACCCGAGGCGCTGATCGCACTCGGGAGCACGCCGTATCGGCGCGGCGTCAGGCCCGGGCAGACGCTGGCCGAGGCGCAGCACGGAATCGCCGACACGCTCCTCTGGCACGTCAGGGTGCTCGCCGGCTGGCTACCCCCACGGGGGGCGGAGCTGCTACGTGTCCTCGCCGGAGGTTTCGAGATCGCGAATGTGGACGAGCTGCTCCGCCGCCTCGACGGTCTACCGGCAGAGGCCGAGTTCCGGCTCGGCACGCTGGCCAGCAGCTGGAGCCGGCTGTCGGGTGCGACCTCCCGGTCCGAGCTGCGGCAGCGGCTGGCCACCTCGGTATGGGGTGACCCGGGCGACGAGTCGCCCCGAAGCATCCAGCTGAGCATGCGCCTGACCTGGGCGGGTCGAATCGCCGCGGCCCTGGGCCAGGCCCAGGGCTGGGCCGCCGGTGCGGCCGCCCTGCTGGTGGCTCGAGAACGGTTCGCCGCAGATACGGCGCCGCACATCGCCGCGCTGGCACCGGCCCGGCCGCTGCTCGGCCCCGTGGCGCTGGACGCGATGTCACTACCGGACCTGGCGCAACGGTTGCCCGCATCGGCCCGGTGGGCGCTGGACGGGATCGACCGCCCGGAGCAGCTGTGGCGGGCCGAGTTCCGTTGGTGGAGTCAGGTGGAGCGCGACGGCTTCGGATTGCTGAGCCGCTCCGGCTTCACCGAGCTGCCGGTGCTCGGCGCGCTTGCCGTGCTGGGATCGGACGCCTGGCGGACCAGAGCCGCGCTGGAGCTGGCCGCTCGCGGTGGCCGGCCGGTGGAGGTGCTCGATGCCCTGGCGTGACACGCTGACCCCGGTCCGGATGGAGCGGATCGCGCTGGTCGCCCCCACCGAGGCACTGCGAGACGCGCTGGCCCGGGTTGCGGTTGCCGGCTCGGTCGAGCTCGACACGATCCCCGCCGATGCGGCCGAGCAGGGTCCCTTCGGAGCCGCCCTGCGCCGCCGGGCAACGGCCGGCACGACTCCGCCGGCGCCCGCGCTCTCGTCCGGGTCGCCGCAGCTGGAGGACTGGACGGCCGCGGGTCGCTACGACCTGATCGCCGGTGAGGCCCAGCTCGAGGAACGGGCCCGCGAAGCCGTCGTGCGGGGCGAGGTGGCCGCTCTTGCGGGCTGGGCTCCGGCCGGGGCGATCGCCGGACTGAACGCCGAACTCAGCCAGGCCGGCGGGGCGGCCGTACCAATCCCCCGGCCACGCGGCGTCGATGTCCCGACCCTGCTGCCCGGTAGGCCGGTCCGCCGCGCGCTGGCTCCGCTGGTCGAGACTTACGGCACGGTGCCCTACGCCGATCTCGACCCGACCGTGCTCGCCGCCGCAAGCTACGTGCTCATGTTCGGGATGATGTTCGGCGACGCCGGGCACGGGTTGCTGCTACTTGCCGCCGGAGCGCTGCTCTGGTGGGGCCGCCCGGCCCGGCTGGCCCGCTTCCGCCGGGCCTGGCCGTTCGTCGTCGGTGCGGGTGCCTGCAGTGTCCTGTTCGGGCTCCTGTACGGCGAGTTCTTCGGTCCGACCGGCGTCGTCCCGGTGTTGTGGATCGAGCCGCTGCAGGAGCCGATCCGGCTCCTGCTGGCAGCCGTGGGCGCCGGTGCGCTGCTCCTGGCCGGCGCATACACGCTGGGAATCATCAATCGCTGGCGCGAAGGCGGCTGGCCGACGGCACTGCTGTCACCGTCCGGGATCGCCGGCGCGGCGCTGTTCGGTGGCGGCGGGCTGGCCGCCGCCGGGATCCTGCTGCACCAGTCCGTGCTGGTCCTCGGCGGCTCCGCCCTGGCGCTGGCCGGACTCGTGCTGGCGTTCACCGGCTTCCAGGCCGAGGCCGGCTCCGGCGGCTCGGCCGTCGTCCAGTCGGTCGTCGAGCTCTTCGACCTCGTGATCCGGCTCGGCTCGAACGTTGCCTCTTTCGCCCGGCTGGCCGCGTTCGGCCTGACCCACGCGGCGCTGGGCTTGCTGGTATGGACTGCCACCTCGGAGCTGTGGCAGCGGGGCGGGTCGCTGGCGGTCGCGGCAGTTGTGACCTTCGTGCTGGGCAACGCGGTCGCGTTCGCGCTGGAGGCCCTGATCGCCGCTGTCCAGGCGCTGCGCCTGGAGTACTACGAACTGTTCTCGCGACTCTTCCGTGGCCAGGGCCGGCCGTTCCAGCCCTGGCAGCTGTCCACCGACCGCAAGGAGGCATTCCCATGCTCGCCTGGCTGATCGGTCTACCGGCGGTGGTCGCCGGTACGGCTGGCACGTTCTACCTGCTGCGCCGATACGGTCCGCGGGCATCTCGACTGCTGGTCGCGGCCGATCTGATCCTGCTGCTCGCCGGTCTGGCTCTGTTGGCAACGGCGCTGACGGCCGACCCGGCCGCTGCTGCCCAGCCGGCAGTTGGCGCCGCCCCGGTTCCACCGGTTGCCCAAGCCGCGGCCAGCGCGCCGAGCTGGGCGGCGCTGCTGGGTGCCGGCATCGCGATCGCCGGCTCCTCGATCGGGGCGGGGATCGCGGTGGCCTATGCCGGCGCCGCCGCACTGGCCGCGATGAGCGAGCGGCCGGAGCTGTTCGGCCGGGCGATGGTCATCGTAGGGCTGGCCGAGGGCATCGCGATCTACGGCCTCATCGTCGGGGTCATCCTGATCGGGCAGGCTTGACCATGGCCCGGATCGCGGTGCTCGGTGCGGGCGCGAGGGTCGGCGGTTTCGCCCTGGCCGGCGCATTGGTGCTGGTCGCCGACGACCCCGAGCAGGCCCGGGCCGCCTGGGACTCGCTCCCGGAGGACATCGCCGTAGCGGTGCTGACTGCGAAAGTGGCCGCCGCCCTCGGCGACCGCATCCAGACCGGGCCCGCGGATCTGCCATTGCTGGCGGTGATGCCCGAATGAGCACGACGAGCCTGCCCCGGGTCCGGTCGCCGATCACCGAGCCGGCCGGTGCCGACGCCCTCGAGCCGGTCCGCGCCCGTCTGCTCGCGACCGCCCGGGAGGATGCGGCGGCAGCGGTCGCACGCGCGGAAGCGACGGCCTCGGCCACCGTTGCGCGGGCGCGTGCCGAAGCCGGCGCCATCCGTACCGAGGCCCGGACCCGCGGCCAGGCGGACGGTGCCGCACTAGCGGCCACCGCGCAGGCGCGTGCTCGCCGGGAGGGTCGGGAGCTGGTACTGCGGGCGCAGCGCGACTGCTACCAGGAACTGCGCGCGCGTTGCCGAGATGCGGTTCTGGCGTTGCGGGCCGAGCCCGGCTACCCGCGGCTGCTCGCCAGGCTCCGCGAGCTGGCCGGTGCCGCCGCGGGTCCGCACGCCGTCATCGCCGAGCATCCCAACGGCGGCGCGGTGGCCGAGTCGGCACACCTGCGGGTGGACTGCTCACTGATCACGCTGGCCGATCGCGCGCTGGACGCGCTCGGGTCCGAGGTGGTGGACCTGTGGACGTGACGGCCACTTCCGACCGGTCGCCGACCGGCCGGGTCACCCGGGTCAACGGCCCGCTGGTCGAGCTGGCGGGCCTCGGCGGGATCGCCATGTTCGAGGTGGTCGAACTCGGCGGCGACCGGGTGCCGGGTGAGATCGTCGCGATCAGCGGAGACCGGGTGATGGTGCAGGCGTACGAGTACACCGGCGGCCTGGCGCCAGGCGCTCCGGCGCTGCCGCAGCATGCGCCGCTGTCCGCCCTACTCGGCCCGCACCTGCTCGGCGGCGTGTTCGACGGGCTGCTGCGCCCATTGGCGGGAGCGGGTGATCGACTGACGCCGGCCGGACGGTCGGCCGGCCCTACGAGCGCGGCCTGGCAGTTCACTCCACTGGTAAGAGCGGATCAACCGCTGGGGCCCGGTGCCGTGTTCGGCACCGTGGTCATGCCCGGTGGCGCACCGCATCGGGTGCTCGTTCCGCCTGGCGTCCGTGGCCGGGTAACTGCGATCCGGCCGGCCGGTCCGGTCCGGCTGCAGGAACCGGTAGGCAGCGTCGGGGATCAGGACGTGCCGCTTGCCACGCTCTGGCCGGTCCGGCGCCCGCGGCCCTATCGCGAGCGGCTGGACGAGATCGTCCCGCTGATCACCGGTCAGCGCGTCATCGATTTGCTGCTGCCGGTACCACGCGGTGGCACCGCCGCGGTCCCTGGCGGGTTCGGCACCGGGAAGACCGTGCTGCTCCAGCAGATCGCGAAATGGGGCGAAGCCGACGTGGTCGTCTACGTGGGCTGCGGCGAGCGCGGCAACGAGATGGCCGACATCGTTGCCGAGCTGGCGGAGCTGGACGACCCGCGGACCGGCGGCCGCCTCGCCGACCGCACCGTGGTGATCGCGAACACCTCGAACATGCCGATGATGGCCCGCGAGGCCTCCATCTACAGCGCGGTGACCGTGGCCGAGTACTACCGAGACATGGGCCTGGACGCGGTGGTGATCGCGGACTCGACCTCGCGCTGGGCCGAGGCGCTGCGCGAATTCGCCTCGCGTACCGGTGCCCTGCCAGCCGAAGAGGGCTACCCGGCCGACCTGGCGTCGGCACTTGCGGCGTTCTACGAGCGGGCGGCGTCGGTCGTCA
>DATAFN010000050.1:0-21996 GCA_036257435.1 Actinomycetes bacterium | reverse complement strand
CGATTGCTCGAAGGCCTGGACGACATCGATCTGACGATGCGGCACAGCGATGTGATCGGGGACTACGAGCGGCGGCGGGCAGGATGGCTACCGAGCCTGGCCGCCAAGCCCGACTAGGCCGGGCGGGTACGGCGCCGGGCTCCGGCGGGTGCACTCGTTCAGGCAGCCCCGACGGGTCCGGGCCCGCAACGCACGTGCCACCATGCCAGCGTGCACCCTCCGGCCGACAACCCGCTCGGGGCGCAGCTGCGGGCGGTCCGGGTCGCCGTGGACCGACTGGACTGCGAGCCCGCGGAGCGCGCGCGCTGGCGGGCGCGGCTGATCACGATCACCCACGCCGCAAAGCGCGATCCGGCACTGGCGCGGCGCCGGCTGGACCGCTTCCGCGCCGAACTCGACGCGCGCACGACGGGTACCGGGACCGCCCCGCACTAACCTCCGCGATTGGGCCTGCGGTGCCCCGCGGCTGCGGCAGGCCGTCCCGATGGGCGGGCTCGCGCTGCCACAGGTCTTTACCGCCGCGATGGCTCGGGCGGCGGACTATTCCTCGCATCGGAAGCTAGAGCGTGGAGAGGGTCACGAACGTGACCCGGGTGGCGGGGCCATCGCCATCGACCATGATCCGTACCCGCTGCCCGAACCGGAGCAGTCGCAGGCCGCCGGCATCGAATGCGGGCTGATCGAACGGCAGCTCGGTGCCGTCGTCGAGCAATACCGATCCGCTGCGAGTGGCTGGGTCGAACGTGCGCACGGTGGCCTGCATACGGGCAAGGCTAGCCAGCACGGCAGCGGTATGCCGGCCGACACCGGCGCGCAGCGCGGCGGACAGCTGTTCTGGCGTGTCCACGTCCCGGCGGACCGAGCCCACTGCGTCCGGTCCGAGCTCGGTCACCAGCGCAACCGCGCCCGAACGGAGATGCGCCGCTCCGGACCGGCGTCCGAACTCCGGCTGTAGCGAGATGCCCGCACGTGCGGTGAGCAGCGTGGTACCGGTCCCGGCCGCATCGGCGAGAAACGCTCGCGCATGCGCCCCGGCCGCGACCAAGGCGGTGGCCAGCTCTGCCGGTCGCAGCGACGGCAGGTCGGCCGACAGCGCACCAATCCCGTACCGCGGCCAGCGGTCCGCCGCCACGATCGCGCCGTACTGCAGCGCCGGATTGAGCCCGGCCTCCGGCTTGTCCGGGACCACACCCGCGCCGAGGTCGGCCAGCACCGGGGCCGCAGCCGGGTCCGAGGTCACCGCCAGAACCTCGGCGACCCAGCGGCACTCCAGCGCGGCCGTGACCGTGTCGGCCGCGAAGGCCAGCGCGAGCTCCGCCCGGCGATCGACGGCCAGCTCGGTCAGCCGGGTCTTCGCGAAATCCAGCCGCTTGACCGGCAGGACCAGGCACCACTGCGCGGGCATCGGCGCCCAGTCTGTCAGCCGCCTCCGGGCGTCACCGTGGGGGCGAGCAGTGACGGGAGGAGATGGCGGCACCCGTTCCACTGCCGCGGCCTCGTCCTCGACACTCGACCTAGGCTCCGAGACACTTAGGCCGCCCACACCGGATGAACTGACCGGACGACATGGCCGGACGCGATGACCGCGGCGGCACCACCGATGCGCGCTCCGGTAGCGGCTAGCGGCGCAGGAGGCAGCGAGTGACCAAGCGACGCCCGCGGAAGATCGGTGCCTGGTTCCGACTGGCGGTGGTCCTCCTTAAGCCGCCGATGACGCTGCTGACCAAGCGCGACTGGCGCGGCCAGGAGCACATTCCGGCCGCCGGTGGAGTAGTGCTCGTCACGAACCACGTCTCCTACTTCGACCCGTTTGCGTTCGCGCACTTCGTGTACGACGCGGGACGGCTCCCGCGGTTCCTCGCCAAGTCCGAGGTGTTCACGATTCCGGTGGCAGGCAAGATCGTCGGAAGGCTGGGCCAGATCCCGGTCTACCGGCAGACAACCGACGCGACCACGGCGTTCCGGGCCGCGGTCGAGGGCATCGAACGCGGCGAGTGCATCGTGATCTACCCGGAAGGCACGGTGAGCCGCGACCCCGGCTTGTGGCCGATGGTCGGCAAGACCGGCGCAGCCCGGGTGGCGCTGACCACCGGATGTCCGGTGATCCCGATTGCGCAGTGGGGTCCGCAAGAGGTGCTGTCCCCGTACGCCAAGCGACCCGACCTGCTCCCGGTGAAGACCATGCATCTGCAGGCCGGCCCACCGGTGGACCTGTCGCAGTTCGCCGGGCAGCCGCTGACCTCGGCCACGCTGCGGGACGCGACCGAGGTCATCATGGCCGCGATCACCGAGCAGCTGGAGAAGATCCGGGGCGAGCAGGCCCCGGTCGATCGGTTCGATATGCGCAAGGCCGGCGTGCCCGAGACCGGCGACCCCAACAAGCCGCGCACGACCGAGGCGGCTGAGCCGGGCGCGACCGAGGATGGCGCCTGATGACGCGGATCGCGGTCTTCGGTACCGGCGCGTGGGGCACCGCATTCTCGGTGGTTGCCAACGACGCGGGGGTCGATGTCCGGCTGTGGGGCCGGCGGGCCGAGCTGGTCGAGGCGATCAACGAGAAGCGGGAGAACCCCGATCACCTGCCCGGCATCGAGCTGCCGCCGTTGCTGGCCACCACCGACCCGGCCGAGGCGCTGGATGGCTGCGAGCTCGTCGTCTTCGCCGTGCCCGCACAGCGGCTGCGGGAGAACCTGATCGGCTGGGCCCCGCTGATCGCGCCGAATGCGATCCTGCTCAGCCTGATGAAGGGGGTGGAGCTCGGCACGACCAAGCGGATGTCCGAGGTGATCCGCGAGGTCGTCGGCTCCGGCGAGGACCGGGTCGCGGTGCTGTCCGGACCCAATCTCGCCCTCGAGATCGCGCAACGGCAGCCGGCGGCCAGCGTCGTCGCCTGCGCCGACGAGGCTGTAGCAGCCCGGATCCAGGCGATCTGCCACACGCCGTACTTCCGGCCGTACACGAACACCGACGTCGTCGGCACCGAGCTCGGCGGAGCGGTGAAGAACGTGATCGCGCTCGCGGTCGGAATGGCGCACGGCATGGGTTTCGGCGACAACGCGAAGGCTTCGCTGATCACTCGCGGGCTGGCCGAGACCGCTCGGCTCGGAACCGCACTCGGCGCCGACCCGTACACGTTCGCCGGTCTGGCCGGCCTCGGCGACTTGGTCGCGACCTGCTGGTCGCCGCTGTCGCGTAACCGCACGTTCGGCGAGCAGCTTGGCCGCGGCCAGCAGGTGGCCGAGATGCTTGCCGACACCCGGCACGTGGTGGAGGGGGTCAAGTCGTGCGAGTCGATCCGCCAGCTGGCGCACCACAACGGGGTGGACATGCCGATCGTGGACCACGTGGTCGCCGTCGTGTACGACGGGATGGTCCCGCTGGACATGCTGCGTAGCCTGATGTCGAGGGCGGCCAAACCGGAGCGATACGGGCATTAGGCCGGTCGCGGCTGGACCGGCAGGCGGGCTTGCTGCCACCGGTGGGAGGGCAGCCCGGCAGGAGAGGCAGCCCGGCAGGAGGGGCAGCCCGGCGGGACGGGAGCCCGGCGGGACGGGAGCCCGGCAGGACGGGAGCCCGGCAGGAGGGCGGACCGGCTGATGGCAGATCGAGAAAAGGGCGAGTACACCCGATCGGTTCACCTGCCTAACCCACCCGAGCTGCGACAGCGCCCACTCGGCGGCTCGGTGGTCCGCAGCGCCGCCTACGTGTTCGACAGCGCGCAGGAGTACTCGGACCTGCTCGCCGGTCGGGTCGAGGGATACTCGTACGCCCGGGTGGCCAATCCCACCGCCGACGCATTCGCCGCCGCGGTGGCCGCACTCGAGGGCGTCAACATCGACCGCGAGATCGTGGGCGAGGCATTCGCCTCTGGCTCCGCCGCCACCACCGCGGTGCTGATGACCTACACCCGGATGGGCGCTCATGTGGTCGCGGCCCGAGCTGTGTACGGCGGAACATACGCGCTGCTGCACCGGGTGCTGAGCCGGTTCGGGGTCACCGTGACCTGGGTCGACCCGGTGAACCTCGATGAGGTGCGGGCGGCGATCCGGCCGGAAACCGCGCTGATCTGGGTCGAGACGATCGCGAATCCCACTACCCGGCTCGCGGATCTTCCCGGGCTGGCCGCCATCGCCAGATCGGCCGGAGTGCCGCTATGCGTCGACTCCACGTTCGCCTCGCCGGCCGTGTGCCGACCGCTCGAACACGGTGCCAACCTGGTCATGCACTCAGCCACCAAGTACCTGGGCGGGCATAGCGACGTGACCGGCGGCGTCATCGTCGGCGCGCCCGAGCTGATCCATCCGGTCCGCGAGGTCCGTATCGACACCGGCGGATTCCTGTCCCCGGACGAGGCCTACCTGCTCCGCCGCGGCCTACTCACACTGCCGCTGCGCAAGGAGCGGATCAGTGCCAGCGCGCTGCAGTTCGCGACCGCGCTCGCCGACCACCCCGCGGTCGAGTCGGTGGCGTACCCGGGCCTGACCAGCCATCCGGACCACGAACTGGCCGGCAAGCTGTTCGACCGCTCGAACCGGCCCGACGGCGGGCCGCGCTATGGCGGCATCGTCACGGTCACCCCGCACGGCGGATTCGACGCCGGGCTGGCCCTGGCGAACGGTCTTCGGGTGGCGCTGAACGCGTCCTCGCTCGGCGGCGTCCACACCAAGGTCTCGCACGTCGCGTCCAGCAGCCACCGCCAACTTGACGACGCGGCGCTGGCCACCGCGGGAATCCGCCCGGGCGCCGTGCGCTTCTCGATCGGCCTGGAGGACCCCGACGACCTCATCGCGGACGCGACCGCCGCGCTCGATGCGCTGCGCTGAAACCCAGCTCGACCAGCGAACTTGGCCACTCGCCGAGACGGCTTGCTGCTGATCCGGCCGGACCCGCTAGGGTCGGTCCGATGAGCGCTCAGCCCGACCCTCCGACCGGCTCCGATGGCACCCGCAGGCCGCGGGTAGCGGTTGTGTTCGGCGGCCGCAGCTCCGAACACGCGATCTCCTGCGTGACCGCAGGCAGCGTGCTGGCCGCGATCGACCCGCAGGTCTACGAGGTGATTCCGATCGGCATCTCCCGGGAGGGCCGCTGGGTGCTGTCGGACACCTCGCCGGAGCAGCTCGCGATCACCGACGGCCGGCTGCCCGCGGTGGACGACACCGGAGCCGCGGTCGTGCTGGCCGGCGACCCGACCTCGCGCGAGCTGGTGACCACGCAGCCGGGCGCGGTGCCGCGCGCGCTCGGCGAAGTGGACGTCGTGTTCCCGCTCCTGCACGGACCGTACGGCGAGGACGGCACATTGCAGGGTCTGCTGGAGCTGGCCGGGATCCCGTACGTGGGTTCCGGGGTGCTGTCCTCTGCGGTCGCGATGGACAAGGAGTACATGAACAAGCTGTTGGTCGCGGCCGGCCTCCCGGTGGTGGACTACCTGGTGGTGCGCCCGCGCGACTGGGAGCGCGACAAGGTCGCGGTGGCCGAGCGGGTCGCCGGGCTGGGCTGGCCGGTGTTCGTCAAGCCGGCCCGGGCCGGGTCGAGCATCGGGATTACGAAGGTGCACGGTCCGCAGCAGCTCAGCGCCGCGATCGAGGCCGCGCGCGAGTGGGATCCGAAGGTCCTCGTCGAAGCAGCCGTACTAGCGCGCGAGGTCGAATGCGGGGTGCTCGACTCGCTCGACGGTGACCTTCCCGAGACCTCGGTGGTGGCCGAGATCAAGGTCAGGGGCGGCCACGAGTTCTACGACTTCGAGGCCAAGTACCTGCCGGACGAGGGCACCGAGTACGAAGTGCCGGCCGACCTGCCGGACGAGGTGGCAGACGAGGTCCGCCGGCTCGCGATGGCCGCGTTCCAGGCGATGGGGTGCGAGGGCCTGGCTCGGGTGGATTTCTTCCTCCGGCCGGATGGCTCGCTGCTGCTCAACGAGGTCAACACGATGCCCGGCTTCACCCCGGTGTCGATGTTTCCGGTGATGTGGCGGGAGAGCGGAGTGCCGTACCAGGACCTGGTGGACCGGCTGATCAAGCTGGCGCTGCGCCGCCCGACCGGGCTGCGCTAGCTCTGCGTCGACTTGATCCTCGGCACCGTGGTTGTGATCGCGGTGGCCAAGTCGACCAGCGGGTTGACCGCGGGCTCGTACCGGCTTGGCACCGCGACCTCGACGTTTGCGACCAGGCCGACCGTGGTGAACCGCCAGCCGTGATCCGTCTCGACCGGTAGCCAGTCGACGTCGTTGATCGTGTAGAGCTCCGAGGTCGGGCGCAACTCCGGCGGAGTGGCGACCCCGCACCGCAGCACGATTGCCGGGTCGGCCCAGGCCGCGGTCAGCTCGGAATCCGGCTCGGTGGCCCGCGTGTGGTGCCCGTCCAGCACGTCAGGCAGGGCGCCGGCCAATGCGGTACACGCTCGCGCCACTGGGGCCGAACCCGGCACCGGCGGTGCTACCTTCGCCGGTTCGCCGCCACAGCCGGCCAGCGCGAGGGCCAGCCCGGTAGTACCCAGGATGGTGGCTACAAATGGACGACCGGGCACGTCAGTGTCCTGGTGATCCCGGCGACGCTCTGAACCCTCGAGACCACCAGCTTGCCGAGATCGTCCATGTTGCGCGCCTCGGCCCGCACGATCACGTCATACGGCCCGGTGACGTCCTCGGCGATCGTCACCCCTTTGATGTCCGCGATCTCACGGGCTACCTGGGCTGCCTTGCCAACCTCGGTCTGCACGAGGATGTATGCCTGGACTACCACGGTCGTCCTCCCGAGCAAGCGAGGCTGGTCACGTTCCGGTGAGCAACGGTAGCGCTTCGGCGCCCAGAGGGTGAGGGGTAGTTGGTGGAAGAGACGCTCGGCGAGCTGGGTGAGTTCGGCCTGATCGAGGCGGTTACCGCGCGGCTCCCGCAAGGTCCGCACGTGCTGCTGGGACCGGGCGACGACGCGGCCCTGCTGGCCGCACCGGATCGGCGGGTGGTCGCGTCGACCGATCTCCTGGTCGAAGGCCGGCATTTTCGCCGGGACTGGTCGACCGGCTACGAGATCGGACGTAAGGCAGCCGCAGCCAACCTCGCCGATATCGCCGCGATGGGTGCACGGCCGACCGCACTGCTGATCGGACTTGCCGCGCCGGCCACCCTGCCGGTGCGCTGGGCGCTCGATCTTGCCGACGGGTTGCGGGATGAGTGCGAGCCGGTAGGCGCCTCGGTGATCGGTGGCGACGTGGTCGGTGCGGAGGCGATCACGATCGCGGTAACCGCGCTCGGCGATCTGGCCGGCCGGGAGCCGGTCACCCGATCGGGTGCGCGCCCAGGCGACGTGCTAGCGCTAGCCGGCCGGGTGGGTTGGTCGGCGGCCGGGCTGGCACTGCTGACGCTCGCATCGGGCGGTGATCTGGGTGAGGTCGCCGAGTCGCCGCTGATCCGCGCGCACCTGCAGCCGGAGCCGCCCTACGACGCCGGTCCGGCCGCGGCCGCTGGCGGCGCGACCGCGATGATCGACGTCAGCGACGGGTTGGTGCAGGATCTTGGGCACATCGCCGCCGGAAGCGGAGTCGCGATCGACGTAGACCCGGCCGCGCTCGAGCTGTCCCCGCTGCTGGCCGCGGCCGCGCGGTGCGGGGTGGATCCGTACGACTGGGCGCTGGCCGGGGGCGAGGACCATGCCCTCGCGGCCACATTCCCGTCCACGGCAGGTCTGCCGTACGGCTGGCGGCGGATCGGCGGGGTCCTGGCGGGCGGCGGGGTGACCGTGACCGTGGCCGGCCAGCCGTATCGCCGCGCGGGTGGGTGGGCGCACTTCAGCGGTGACGCGCCCGTACCCTGACACCGTGTCCGAACATCCAGCCGAAGCGGCACTCGAGGTGCTTTCGCAGGCGCCGCCGCGGGTGCTCACGATCGCGGGTTCCGACTCCGGTGGCGGTGCCGGGATCCAGGCCGATCTGAAGACGATGCTGGCGTTCGGCGTGCACGGGATGAGTGTGGTCGTCGCCGTCACCGCGCAGAACTCGCTCGGCGTGCAGGGCTACTGGGAGCTGCCGGCCGAGTCGGTGCGGGCGCAGTACCGCAGCGTGGTCGACGACATCGGGGTACAGGCGATCAAGACCGGGATGCTCGCGTCCGCGGTCCTGGTCGAGACGGTGGCCGACCTGCTCGCCGCCAACCCGGAACCGACGCCGCCGGTCGTGGTCGATCCGGTCAGCGTGTCCAAGCACGGTGATCCGCTGCTGGAGCCGGCTGCGGTCGAGACGCTGGTCGAACGGCTGCTGCCGCTGGCGACCGTGGTCACCCCGAACCTGCCCGAGGTGATGGCACTTACCGGGGTGGAGGTGGCCGGACCCGAGGACCTGCCGAAGGCGGCGCGTGCCCTGCACGCGCTCGGACCGCGCTGGGTACTGGTCAAGGGTGGGCACCTGGCCGGGGAGGCGGTGGACCTGCTGTACGACGGCGCCGCGGAGCACTGGTTGCGCGCTCCCCGCTATGACAACCGGCACACCCACGGGACCGGGTGCACGCTGGCCAGCGCGATCGCGTCCGGGCTGGCTCGGCATCCGGACGACGTCGTGGGCGCCGTCCAAGCGGCCAAGGCCTTTGTGACCGGTGCGGTAGCCGCCGGATTCCCGCTCGGCAGCGGAATCGGCCCGGTCGACCACGGCTGGCGGTTTCGCTGAGCAGGCGTGCGTCGCGTGGCGGGCACGCAACGGGCCGGCCCGCCGTGATCGGCGGACCGGCCCGGTACCGGCGGATCTGACGCTAGCGGGTGACCTTGCCGGCCTTGAGGCAGGAAGTGCACACGTTGAGCCGCTTCGGCGTGCGCCCGACCACCACGCGCACCGACTGGATGTTGGGATTCCAGCGGCGCGGTGTGCGGCGGTGCGAGTGGGAGATCCGGTTGCCGAAGCCCGGGCTCTTGCCGCAGACGTCGCAGGTGGCAGCCACGGGAGTCACTCCAGAGGGTGATGATGAGCACAACGAACTGGTCCCGGAGTAACCGGGCGACCGGACGAGGGTAACCGACCGCAGCACCGCGGCGCCAATCGAACGGGCCAGGCCCGGACGACGACGCCGCCGGCTGCCGGAGCCGGACGGCAAGTCGGACTACGCTCGCTGATCGTAGACCGAGGAGGTCGGGTGGCTGAGGCGCTGGACGCACGCGCGGTCCGGCATTGGTGTCGGGTCAGCCTGAGCGCGCTCGGGCACGCCCGGGAAGAGATCGACGCACTGAACGTCTATCCGGTGCCCGATGGCGATACCGGAACGAACCTGTACCTGACCATGGAGGCGGCCACCGCGGCGGCGGAAGCGAGCCCGGACGACGAAGACCTGGCCCGTACGCTCGGCTCGGTCGTGACGGCGACCATGCTCGGTGCCCGCGGCAACTCCGGGGTGATCCTCAGCCAGCTGCTGCGCGGGTTCGCGGCCGGCCTGGGCGGCACCGCCGAACTGGACGGCCAGTCACTGGCCCGGGCGATGCGGACCGCCGCACGAGCGGGCTACGCCGCGGTCGCGGTGCCGGTGGAGGGCACGATCCTCACCGTGGCCAAGGAGGCGGCGAACTCGGCCGAGCTCGCCGCGCAGTCGGTGGGGGACGGGATGGCCGGGCTCGCCCTCGTGGCGCAAGCCGCGGCCAGAGGCGCCGCCGAGGCGCTGGCCCGCACCCCCGACCAGCTCGAGGTGCTACGCCTGGCCGGCGTGGTCGACGCCGGTGGGCGTGGCTTGTGCCTGATCCTGGACGCGCTGGTGAACGCGATCACCGACACCACCCCGGTCTCCTACCCGGTGGTCCGGCTTCCGCGGGTAAATCCGGCACCGGCGCCCGTCCCGCTAGTCGAGCTGCCCGGCCCCGACTACGAGGTGATGTACCTGCTCGACGCCGAGGACGCGGTCATCCCGGCACTGGAGAAGCGGCTGGCGACCCTCGGCGACTCGCTGGTCGTGGCCGGTGGCGACCGGCTGTGGAACATCCACGTGCACGTCGACAACCCCGGCGCCGCGGTCGAGGCAGGCATCGAGGCCGGCCGGCCGCACCGGATCCAGATCACCAGCCTGCGGGACGCGGTGGCAGCGCGTGGAGCCGGCACGGACGGACACCTGGACCATCTCGCGCCGGTCGGCGCCGGTGCAGCCACCGCGGCCACCGAGGCAGCGGGTATCGCGGCGCCCGCCGGTTCGGCTGCGGAGCCGGCCAGCGCTGCGGAGCCGGCTGGCGCTCCCGAGTCGGCGAGCGCCACCGAGTCGGCCAGCGCCGCTCAACCGCCGTCCAGAGCTGTGGTAGCGGTCGCCGCCGGGCCAGGCATCGCGACGCTGTTCCGCGACCACGGCGCCCAGGTCGTGGACGGGGGGCCGGGCCACCAGCCGGCCACCGCCGACCTGCTGGCCGGAATCGCCGCAGCCGGCACCAGCGAGGTCGTGCTACTGCCGAACGACGGTGACGCTAGAGCGGCCGCGGAGGCGGCCGCAGCTCGGGCCAGGGCAGACGGGCGCCGGGTCACCGTGATCCCGACCCGGTCCTGCGTCCAGGGCCTGGCCGCACTTGCCGTACATGAGCCGGGTCGGGCGTTCGACGCGGACGTAGTCGCGATGTCGGGCGCGGCCAGCGGTACCGGCCACGGCGAGGTGACCATCGCGGTGCGGGAGGCGATCACCAGCGCCGGGGTATGCCGACCCGGCCAGGTGCTCGGGCTGGTCGACGATGACATCGTGCTGATCGGCGACAACCTGCCCGAAGTGGCGTACGGGGTGCTCAGCCGGTTGCTGGCCAGAGGCGGCGAGCTGGTCACGCTGGTCACCGGCAGCCAGGCGCCCGCGGACCTGGTCCCGCAGCTGCGCCGCCGGCTGCACGCCGAGCGGCCCGACCTGGAATACGCGATCTATGTGGGCGGCCAGGACCACTACCCGCTGCTGATCGGGGTGGAGTAGCGGGGATGGCCACACTTGATGACCCGATACGCAAGATCATCAGTGACCGTACCGCCAAGGTGCTCGGCTCGGGGCTCGGGCTGCACACGGTTGGCGACCTGGTGCGCCACTATCCGCGCCGGTACGCCGAGCGCGGAGAGCTGACCGATCTTGGCTCGCTCCGACTCGACGAGCACGTGACCGTGCTGGCCTCGGTCGCCTCGGTGCGCAAGCGCCGGATGCGAGCCAGGCGCGGTGACATCCTCGAGGTGGTCGTCACCGACGGGCGGGGCTATCTGGAACTCACGTTCTTCAACCAGTCGTGGCGCGAGCGCGAGCTGCGAGTGGGCCGGGTCGGCTTGTTTGCCGGCAAGGTCGGGCGCTACCGCGGCCGCCGGCAGCTCGCGCATCCGGACTACGAGCTGTTCCCGGAGTCCGACGAAGTCCCGGACGTGTCGGCCGCGCTGGACGCGACCGAGGCGTTCGTGAACGCGATCATTCCGGTCTACCCGGCGACCGCGGCCCTGTCGTCCTGGAACATCGCGAAATGCGTGCGGGTCGCTCTGGACACCCTCGACCCGGCCGAGCCGCCGGATCCGATCCCGACCGAGATCCGCCGGCGACACCGGCTCCTCGGGCTGCGGGACGCGGTGGTCCAGATTCATCGGCCGGAGACCAAGGTCGAGATCCGCGGTGCGACGCACCGGCTGAAGTGGGACGAGGCGTTCGTGCTGCAGGTCGAGCTGGCCCGGCGGCGGGCCGAGTTGGCCCGGCTCCCGGCCACGCCGCGACCGGTCCGGGCCGGCGGGATCCGCGACGCGTTCGATGCACGGCTGCCGTACTCCCTGACCGACGGCCAGCGCGCGGTCTCCGCTGAGATCGAGGCGGACCTGGCCCGGGAGCACCCGATGCACCGGCTGCTGCAGGGCGAGGTGGGCTCCGGCAAGACCCTCGTTGCGCTGCGCGCCATGCTGGCGGTCGTCGACACCGGCGGCCAGGCCGTGCTGCTCGCACCGACAGAGGTGCTCGCCCAGCAGCACTATCGCTCGATCACCGACCTGCTGGGCCCGCTGGCGCAGGCCGGCCAGCTCGGCGGCGCCGACCAAGCCACCCGGGTGGCGCTGCTAACCGGCTCGCAGTCCAGCGCGACCCGCCGGCAGGCGCTGCTCGACACGGCCAGTGGTGACGCCGGCATCGTGATCGGCACCCACGCCCTACTGGAAGATCCGGTGCAGTTCTTCGATCTCGGCCTGGTCGTGATCGATGAGCAGCACCGCTTCGGCGTCGAGCAGCGCGCCAAGCTGACCGGCAAGGCGGACAAGCCGCCGCACCTGTTGGTGATGACCGCCACCCCGATCCCGCGCACGGTTGCCATGACCGTGTTCGGCGACCTCGACGTGTCTACGCTGACCGAGCTGCCGGCCGGCCGGGTTCCGATCGCGACGCATGTGGTGCCGGCGGTGGAGAAGCCGGCGTATCTGGAGCGGGCCTGGCAACGGCTCCGCGAGGACGTCGCCGCCGGTCATCAGGCGTACGTGGTCTGCCCGCGGATCGGGGACGGCGCCGACCGGGAGGACGCCGACGAGCCCGAGGTGGCCGATCCCGAGCCGGCCGGCGGTTCCGATCCCGAGCCGGCCGGCGGTTCCGATCCCGAGTTGGAGGGCGCCGGCGCCGAGGAGCCCGCCGCGGCGGCGCCGCGTCGACCATCGCTGGCCGTGCTGGACGTCGCCCCGGCGCTGACCGAGGGTCCGCTGCACGGCCTGCGGGTTGCCGTCCTGCACGGCCGGCTGCCGGCCGATGCCAAGGACGAGGTCATGCGCAGGTTCGCGGCGGGCGAGATCGACGTGCTGGTCGCCACCACGGTTATCGAGGTCGGCGTCGACGTCGCGAATGCGACCGCAATGGTGGTGATGGACGCGGACCGGTTCGGGGTGGCCCAGTTGCATCAGATTCGTGGCCGGGTCGGCCGGGGCACCGCGGCCGGGCTCTGCCTGCTGGTAACCGAGTCGGCGGCGGACAGCCCGGCTCGGACCAGGCTGGATGCGATCGCGGCCAGCACCGACGGCTTCGAGCTGTCCAGGCTCGATCTGGAGCATCGTCGCGAGGGTGACGTGCTCGGTGCTACCCAGTCGGGACGCCGGTCCAGCCTCCGGTTGCTCTCGGTGCTGCGGGACGAGGATCTGATCAGAACCGCCCGGCACGAAGCGGCCGCGCTGGTCGGCTCCGACCCCGACCTGGTCAACCATCCGGCGCTGGCCGAGGCGCTGGCCGACATGGTCGATCCGGATCGGGCCGGGTTCCTGGAGAAGGCGTGACTCGGGCGCGCCGATACGGTGATCTCATGCTCTGGTACGGTCGCGCCGCCGGACCGAACACCGCAATCACCGTTGCCGGCTGAAGGAGCGAACTTTCGTGCGACGCGTGGTCTGTCCCGGCTCGTTCGACCCGGTCACCAACGGCCATCTCGACGTGATCGAGCGGGCCTCGAAGTTGTACGACGAGGTCGTGGTCGCCGTGCTGGTGAATGTGAACAAGAGCGGCCTGTTCTCGGTCGACGAGCGGATCGAGCTGCTCGACGTGGTGACCAAGGGCTACGGCAATGTGACCGCGACGTCGTTCCATGGCTTGCTTGTCGACTTCTGCCGCGAACACGACATCCCCGCGATCATCAAGGGCCTGCGCGCGGTGAGCGATTTCGACTACGAGCTGCAGATGGCGCAGATGAACCACTCGCTGTCCGGGGTAGAAACGCTGTTCGTGGCGACCAACCCGCTCTACAGTTTCCTCTCGTCTAGCCTCGTCAAGGAGGTCGCGACATACGGCGGGGACGTTTCGGGATTGGTTCCCGATCTCGTCTTCGACCGGATGCGCGACAAGCTGGGTCAGCGATGACCTGGCCCGGGCAGGCCGGGTTGGCCTGACGCCGGCGTTGGTGCCGGCGGACCTGCAGAAGCTGGGAGGACGAGTACACGTGGATGCACTCGACATCCTGGACGAGCTCGAGCGGTTGATAGAGGACGCCAGGATGATGCCGATGTCGGCGTCCTGCCTGGTCAATCGCGCCGAAGCGATGGAGCTCGTACACCAGCTACGGGAGGCACTGCCGCACGAGCTGCGGCACGCATCGATGCTGCTTCGGGACCGCGACGCCCTGATCGAGGAGAGCCGGCTGGAGGCCGAGCGGATCCTCTCCGCCGCGCACGAGGAGCGCAACCGGATGCTCGCGGAAAGCGGCGCCCTGGCGGCCGATTACGGCCAGGCCGGCGGCTCCGGTGCGGATCGGGACGCCTTGGCGATCAAGTACGAGGCCAACGAGTACGTCGACCAGCAGCTCGCGCACCTCGAGTTGATCCTGAACAATGCGCTGGGTGCGGTTCAGCAGGGCCGAGACCGGCTCCATACCGGCGTGGAGCCTGAGTTCGGCCCCGGCGAGGACTACGTGCCGCACCAGGACTACCGCGCCGGCGGCTACGGATCCAACGACGGCTATCCGGCGGCCGGCTACGACTCGACGGCCGACTATGACTCGGCGGCCGACTACGATTCGGCAACCGAGTACGGTCCGGCGACCGAGTACCGCCGGCCCGCCGAGTACGGGTCGGCGGGCCCGGACCGCCGCTACTGATCCATACCGATCCACACCGATCCGCGGCCGGTTTACCGGCGTATTGCTCGGATCGGTTTGGGCGCGGGATGCGCGCTCGGGTAACCTAGCCAACCGGTCTCTTCGACGACCGAGTTCGCCATGCCCGAAGAGAGCAGGAGAGCCCTGAAAGGCTTGGATCCGCGCAACCCGCTCGTGATCGATACCCGGGAGCTGGGTCGCCGCCCAGGATCCATGCGTAAGCTCTCCCGTGCTGTTCAGGCACCGGCGCAGCTCGGGGTCGAGGTTATCGGGGTGCCCGAGGGTTCCGACTTGCAGCTGGACATCCGGCTCGAGTCGGTCGTCGAGGGCGTGCTGGTGACCGGCACCGCCACCGCACAGGTGGCCGGCGAGTGCGTGCGCTGCCTGGAGCCGCTGGAGCGCGAGCTACACGCGAGCTTCCAGGAGCTGTACGTCTATCCGGAGTCCGGCGGCGCGGATGACGAGGAGGCCTTGCGGCTCGAGAGCGATCTGATCGATCTCGAGCCGGTACTGCGCGATGCGGTAGTGCTCGCACTCCCGCTCGCGCCGGTGTGCCGGGACGACTGTCGCGGCCTGTGCCCCGAATGCGGGGTACGGCTGGACGCCGATCCGGAGCACCGGCACGAAGCAGTCGACCCGCGGTGGGCGGCTTTGGCCGGCCACCGATCGGAGCTCGACCAGGACGAGGAGAAACAGGAGAGCTAGCCGTGGCGGTCCCCAAGCGCAAGGTGTCCCGCAGCAACACCCGGACCAGGCGCGCCCACTGGAAGGCGGCCAAGCTGACGCTGGTCAGCTGCGAGCGTTGTCACCAGCCGCGCCTGCCGCATCAGGCGTGCCCCACGTGCGGCACGTACAACCGGCGCCAGGTCATCGACGTCTGATCGTCCGATGTCCGCCGTACCGGCCGCAGTGCCGCCCTACGCCAAGCTGGAGGCGGCGCTCGGATACACGCTCGACCATGATCTGCTCGAGCGCGCGCTGACGCACCGTTCGTACGCCTACGAGCATGGGGGCCTGCCCACGAACGAGCGGTTGGAGTTCCTCGGCGACTCCGTGCTGGGGCTCGTCGTCACCGACACGCTCTACCACCGGCATCCCGACCTGGCCGAGGGCCAACTGGCGAAGCTGCGCGCGGCCGTGGTCAACATGCGCGCGCTCGCAGACATCAGCCGCGGCCTGGATCTTGGCGCGTACCTGCGGCTTGGCCGCGGCGAGGAAGGCACCGGCGGCCGGGACAAGTCCTCGATTCTGGCCGACACGCTCGAAGCCATCATCGGCGCGGTCTACGTGCAGCGTGGCCTGGATGACGCGTCCGCGCTGGTGCACCGGTTGTTCGATCCGCTGATCGAAGCGTCCGCCCAGCTCGGAGCCGGGTTGGACTGGAAGACCAGCCTGCAGGAGTTGACTGCCGCAGCCGGCCTGGGTGTGCCGGAGTACGTGGTGACCGAGGACGGCCCCGATCACATGAAGATGTTCACCGCGGCCGCGCGCGTCGGCGGCGCGTCCTACGGTGACGGCAATGGCCGGAGCAAGAAAGAGGCCGAGCAGCAGGCAGCCGAGGCAGCCTGGACCGCGCTGCGCAAGATCATTGAAGCCGATCCGGAGGCCGGTCCGGACGTCGGCACGCGCTGACCTACGGTCGCCCAGCGATGCCTGAACTGCCCGAGGTTGAGGTAGTCCGCCGCGGCTTGGAGCGGTTTGTCGTAGGTCGCGAGGTTGCCGCGGTCGCGGTGTTGCATCCACGAGCTGTCCGGCGGCAACCGGCGGGGGCCGGGGACTTCATCGCCCGGCTGACCGGTGGCCGGATCGAGTCGGCACGCCGTCGCGGCAAGTACCTCTTCCTGCCGCTGGACTCGGGCGAGGCGGTGCTCGCCCACCTGGGAATGAGCGGCCAGCTGCTGATGGTGCCGACCCAGGCGGATCCGCAGCCGCACCTGCGGATCAGAGTCGGCTTCGCTGACGGCGATCCGGAGCTGCGCTTCGTGGATCAGCGCACGTTCGGCGGGATGGCGATCGAGTCGACCGTGCTGGACGCCGGTGAGCCGATCCCGGTCTCGATCGCGCACATCGCACGGGATCCGTTCGATCCGCGGTTCGACGACGCCGAGTTCGCCCGCCGGTTGCGGCACCGGCATACCGGAATCAAGCGGGCATTGCTCGACCAGTCGCTGATCAGCGGCGTCGGCAACATCTACGCCGACGAAGCGCTGTGGCGAGCCCAGCTGCACTACGCCCGGCCGACCGAGACGCTGACCCGGCCGGTGATCGGCCGGCTGCTGGCGTCGGTCCGTGAGGTGATGTCGGCCGCGTTGGTCGACGGCGGCACCAGCATCGACCGGCTCTACGTGAACGTGAACGGCCAGAGCGGTTACTTTGACCGATCGCTGGCGGTATACGGCCGCCAGGACGAGCCGTGTCCTCGCTGCGGCGCACCGGTTCGCCGGGACGCGTTCATGAACCGGTCCTCGTACACCTGCCCGTCCTGCCAGCCACGCCCGCGGCGCGGTCGCTGGTAGTGGCGCCCGGCCGGCGGCGGTGCCCGCTACGGCCGGGTCAGCTGTAGCCGAACAACTGAGTCCAGTACGGACCACCGTCACCGCGCAGATACACCCCGACGCCGACCGCCTTCGACTCGCAGTTGAGGATGTTCGCGCGGTGGCCCGCACTGGCCATCCACGCATCCACCACGGTCTTCGCGGTCGGATAGCCGTGTGCGATGTTCTCCGCCGAGGGGTTGGCATAGCCGGCATCCTCGGCTCGCTGCCAGGGCGTGACGCCCTCCGGTGTTTCGTGCGAGAAGTAGTCACGCTTGGCCATGTCGGTGCTGTGCGACCGGGCCGCGGTGCGCAGCCTGCGGTCGGTCCGCAGCGCCGAGCAGCCGGCCTTGGCGCGGGCCGAGTTGGTCAGCTTGACCACCGAGGCCTCGATTGCGGTCCGCCGGTCGGTCTGGGTCTTCGGCTTGGTCGACTCGGTCGGTGCCGGTGCGGACGATGGGCTGGATCCGGCCGACGCGTCGTCGGCGACGGTTTCCTGCTGGCGTTCCGGCGCGGATCGATCGCCGACGCCGGTTGGGCTCGCTGACTGCTCGACCACGGCCGAACGGCCACCCAAATCGCCCGGGGTGGAGATCAACTTGCCGTGTAGCTGGTAGCCGGCACTGACGCTGAGCGAGCCGACCAGCACGAACGCGCACACCAACGTGAGCCACTGGCCGCGGCGCTGATGCCGACGTTGCCCTACCACGGCCGCTCACCCTACTGGGTCCCTGGCCGATGGGCGCCACGTTCCGGGCACTCGATCACCGCCGGGTGGGGTTGCTCGATCGCGGGGCTCGCAGTTGCCCGAGCGAGCCAGCTTGCGCCGAGCGAGCGCGAAACACGCCGGAGGATGCTGGCGAATGGGTGCCAATCTGGCCCGCAGCCTGGGCAAATGCCGTCAAGACGTACAAGGTAACGACCCGGTTACACTTGACCCGAGGCACCTTGAAGTGGGACGCTGAAAGCCCGCGCACCCCTGTCAAGCGCTCGCGCACGGGTGCCTGCGTGGTCAATCACACCAGGGTCTCTCATCGTGGAGGACCGTCTATGGCGAAGGCGCTTCTCGGGCACGTCGGGGGCCCTGACCCCCGGCTACTCGCCGAGATGCGTCGTCTTCAGCAGCGTGTACGCGATCTTGAGAACGAGCTCGATCGAGTACAGGCCGAGAACGACGCACTACTCACGTCTCACGGCGAACTGGCCGACCTTGATCGGCCGGTAAGGGAGCCGGCGCTCACCTGACGCCGGCCCCCCAGCATCCACAGCAGCAAACGGAGTCGTAGCAGCGAACGGGCACCAGCGAGGCCCGGCCGCTCCGGCGGCTCCGTTTCTACGTGCGGCTGCTTCGCGCGTCGCGGTAGGTTGCGCGCCGGTTCCGGCACCGAAACCGGGGCATTCCCGCACTTCGCCCGGGCCGACCGGCAGCCCGTGCGGCGGCGCGGCGCGCTTGCCGGCCTCCGGGCTGGTCGGCCGGTACAGTCGACGATGGTCTTCCCCACCGCGGCAAGTGCCGCCGGCGGCGCGGTCCCGATAGCGCCCACGGCCAGGAGAGCAGGTAGTGCACCTCAAGTCCGTCACGCTTCGCGGGTTCAAGTCGTTCGCGTCCGCCACGACGCTGCGCTTCGAGCCCGGGATCACGTGTGTCGTGGGTCCGAACGGCGCGGGTAAGTCCAACGTGGTCGACGCACTCGCCTGGGTGATGGGCGAGCAGGGTGCGAAGAACCTGCGCGGCGGCAAGATGGAGGACGTGATCTTCGCCGGCACGGCCGGCCGGCCACCGCTGGGGCGCGCCGAGGTCGTGCTCACGATCGACAACTCCGACGGCGCGCTCCCGATTGAGTACTCCGAGGTCACGATCTCGCGGACGATGTTCCGCAGCGGCGGCTCGGAGTACGCGATCAACGGCAATCAGTGCCGGCTGCTGGACATCCAGGAGTTGCTGTCCGACTCCGGAATGGGCCGGGAGATGCACGTCATCGTCGGCCAGGGCCAGCTCGACTCGGTGCTGTCCGCGACGGCGGAGGATCGGCGCGGCTTCATCGAGGAAGCCGCCGGCGTGCTCAAGCATCGCAAGCGCAAGGAGAAGGCGCTGCGCAAGCTCGACGCGATGCAGGCCAACCTGACCCGGCTGCAGGACCTGATCGTCGAGCTGCGCCGTCAGCTCAAGCCGCTCGGCAAGCAGGCCGACGTGGCCCGCAGGGCGGCGGTAATCCAGGCCGATCTCCGCGACGCCAAGCTCAGGTTGCTCGCCGACGACCTGGTCCAGCTGCGCGGCCAGCTCGAGGCCGAGGTGGCCGACGAGACTGCGCTGCGGGAGCGGCGCACCCTGGCCGAGGCGGCGCTCACCGATGGCCAGGCCCGGCAGGAGGAACTCGAGGTCGGGCTGGCCGAGGCCGGTCCGGCGTTCGCCCGGGCGCAGGAGGCCTGGTACCGGCTGTCCGGGTTGCGCGAGCGGTTTCGTGGCACGGCCGGGCTCGCCGCGGAGCGGTCTCGGCATCTCGCCGACGAGACGGCCGGAGCGCATCGTGGTCGCGATCCCGAGGAGCTGGAAGCCGAGGCCGAGCGGGTCAAAGCGGCCGAGGCCGAGCTCACTGAGCAGACCGAGCATGAGCGGAGTGCGCTGGCGGCGGCGGTGACCAGGCGCACCGAGACCGAGCAGGCGTTCGCGGCCGAGGAACGCCGGCTGACCACGACGTTGCGGGCGCTGGCCGATCGCCGGGAGGGCCTGGCCCGGCTGGCCGGCCAGGTCGCCACGCTCGAGGCCAAGATCGCCGCGGCCGAGGCAGAGATCGCCCGGCTGACCGCGGCCCAGGCCGACGCGCAGGCTCGAACCGAGCAGTATCAGCAGGAGCTGGCCGCGCTCGAGGTCCGCGTGGCCGGGCTCGACTCGAGTACCGAGGACCTGGACGCGGACCACGAAGCGGCCGCCGCAGAGCTGACCGAGCTGGAGTCCAGACTGGCCGGCCTACGTGAGCAGGAGCGCGGGGCGGAGCGGGAGCGTGCGGCGCTGGCTGCCCGCCGGGACGCGCTCGAGCTGAGCCTGGCCCACAAGGACGGCGCGAGCGTGCTGCTCGCCGCCGCCGACCGGCTGCCCGGCCTACTCGGCTCGGTGGCCGCGCTGGTCACCGTCGAACCGGGGGCGGAGACGGCGGTGGCGGCTGTTCTTGGGACGGCCGGTGACGCGGTCGCGGTGGCCGACCTGCAAGCCGCGGTCGACGCGGTGCGATTGCTCAGGGCCGACGACGCCGGTCGGGCGAGCTTCCTGCTCGGCTCCGGACCGGGCACCGGGACCGGCGCCGGTTCCCGGCCGGGTCCGATCACCGCGGATCGGGCTGGCTGGCCCGAGCTTCCCGACAGCCGGCGGTACGCCATCGACCTGGTGCGCGCTCCGGCAGCGCTGCACCCGGCGCTGCGCCGGCTGCTCGACCGGGTGGCGGTGGTCGCGGATCTAGAACAGGCGGCCGCGCTGGTGGGCTCGGTCACCGGCGTTACGGCGGTCACCGCGGACGGCGATGTGCTCGGCGCCGACTTTGCCGCCGGCGGCTCGGGCTCGGCACCGAGTTTGATCGAGGTCCGGGCCGCGGTCGACGACGCCGCTACCCGGCTCGCCGAAACCGGTCGCCGCTGCGATCGGCTGCGCGCCGACATCGAGGCCATCGAGGCCGAGGCGGAGCGAGTCGCCAGCCGGGTGGAGCAGGCGGCGGAATTGCGCGGAGTGTCCGACAGCGAGCGGTCCGGACTTGGCCAGCAAGTGGCCCAGCTCGGTGCGTCCGCGCGGTCGGCCCGGGCGGAGGCGGACCGGCTGGCTACCTCGATCGCGGCCACCCAAGGTGCCGTCGACGCCGATACCGCCGGGTTGGCCGAGCTCCGCGCACGACTCGCGGCCGCCGAGGCTACCCAGGCCGACGAGGAGCCGGGTCCGGAATACCGAGACCGGCTCGCGGCCGCGTGCACGGCGACCCGGCAGACCGAGATGGAGTGCCGGCTGGCCGTGCGCACCAGCGAGGAGCGGATCCGGGCGCTGGCCGGCCGGGCCGAGCAGTTGCTTCGAGCCGCCGCGCAGGAGCGCTCGGCCCGAGAGCGCGCGGCCGTCCGGCTCGCCAGCCGGGAGCGGGAAGCGCAGATAGCGGCCGCGGTCGCTACCGGCGCCCGGTATGCGCTCGGCCGGATCGAGAACTCGCTGCGGGTCGCGGGCGATGAGCGCGACCGGGCCGACGAGACCAGGGGCCGGCTCCAGGCCGAGCTGCAGGTGCTGCGCGGCCGGATCCGCGAGCTGGACGGGGAACTGGACCAGCTCACCGACACCGTGCACCGGGACGAGATGGCCCGGGCCGAGCAGCGGATGCGGATCGAGGCGCTGGAGCAGAAGGCGCTCGACGAGCACGGCATCGACGTCACGTCGCTGATCGCGGAGTACGGCCCCGACCAGCCGATCCCGCTCCCGCCGGACCCGGACGCGCCCGGCTCGGATGGGACTGCGAACGGTGCTGGTGCGGACTCGGCGTCGCCCCCGCGGACCCGCCCGTTCGTGCGCGCCGAGCAGGAACGGCGGCTGGCCACCGCCGAGCGGGGTTACGCGCTGCTCGGCCGGGTCAACCCGCTCGCGCTGGAGGAGTACGCCGCACTCGAGGAACGGCTGCGGTTCCTGTCCGAACAACTGGAGGATCTCAAAGCGACCCGGCGCGATCTGCTTACCGTGATCAAGGAGGTCGACGAGCGGGTCGAGCAGGTATTCGCCGCCGCGTTCGAGGACACCGCGCGGGAGTTCGAGCAGGTCTTCGCCCGGCTCTTCCCCGGCGGGGACGGCCGGCTGGTGCTGACCGAGCCCTACGACATGCTCACTACCGGGGTCGAGGTGGAGGCGAGGCCGCCCGGCAAGAAGATCAAGCGATTGTCGCTGCTGTCCGGCGGCGAGCGCTCGCTGACGGCGGTGGCCCTATTGATCGCCATCTTCAAGG
>DATAFN010000028.1:0-2673 GCA_036257435.1 Actinomycetes bacterium | reverse complement strand
TCTCGGTCCCGACGCCACGGCCCTGGTACTGCCGGCCGAGCCAGGAGCCGCTGTGCACCTCGCGGGCGACGGCAAAGTCGGTGGCGCCGATGCCTTGCAGGCCCACCGGAAGCCCGTCCTGGATCACCGCGAGCTCGAGGGTCCAGTGCGCGGGCATCCACGACGACCACAGGCCCCAGTGGTACTGCAGAGTCGCCCTGGCCCGCTCCTGCGGACTTGCGTCGGTCCACGGGACCCCGAACGGCATCTCGGCCGGGTCGTGGATGCCGTCGTAAGCCAGGTCGGCCAGCGCGTCGAGATCTTCGAGCGTGGGCCATCGCAATGTCAGCCGTGGCGTGCGGATCCGCAGTCCGAACAGCGGCCAGTGCCGAGATTCCATCCTTGACTAATAGCGGCTGCCGAGCCTGGCCGCACCCGGATTAGCCGGGTCGGGTACCGGAATCGCTACGGCACCAGGTGGCGATCCCGGTCGCGTTCGCCCGGCAGCAGCAGGGATGCGACCAGCGCAAACAGCGTCGAGCCCAGAACGATGACAGCGAACATGATGCCTAGTTCCTGCATGAGAAACTCCTCGGTTGTGGCGTCCTTCGCTGACTGGGGTCCGCTTAGTACCCGCCGGATGGCGGGAGCCGAGGGGCCGTTATCTTTTCGTTATAATGCGTAGTGCGGGTCGAACTACCGGCCCGTCGGGCCTAGTCCTAGCGCCGGATGGCCGCCAGTCTCGTTTGCCCAGGCCGGGGCGGTCGACGTGAGAATCGCGATCAAGATCAGACGCCACGTGTCAAGCAGCCGGGGTAGCCGAAAGGCGTGCCGAGTGCGCATGGATGTCCTTCCCGATCACGCGATCGAGGCGCGCGTGGGCGCCATGGAACCGCACCGGCCGCAAATTCGGCTAGGGGCGCGATGTGATCGTTATCAGAGTGGCGAACTGCCGCCGCCGACTCGCGCACCCCGCTGGATAATCGGCTCGTGCGGTTGTCGCCACGGGTCAGCTATGACGTCGTCGTGCTCGCCGGGGGAGCGGGCCGGCGGCTGGGCGGCCTGGACAAGGCGGGCTTGGAGGTCGGCAACCGGTCGCTGCTCGATCGAGTACTCGACGCCGCCGGCGGCGCCGACCGGACAGTGGTCGTCGGGCCGCGGCGGGACACCGGTCGGCCGGTCCGCTGGACGCGGGAGGATCCGGCCGGCGGCGGGCCGGTCGCCGGGCTGGCGGCCGGACTGCCTTTGACTCGCGCTGCCGTCGTCGTCGTGCTCGCGGTGGACATTCCGTTCCTCACTGCCGCCATCGTGGAACGGCTGGCCGCAGCAGCGGTCGACGGCAGGTCCGACGGCGCGATCCTGACCGACTCCACCGGGCGCGATCAACCGCTGACCGCTGCCTACCGGCGGGAAGCGCTGGTTCGCCGGCTCAACGAGCTTCTCGATCCGGCCGGAACAGCGATCTCCGCGGTGATCCGCGAGCTGGATCTCGTACGGTTGCCGGACGTGGACGCGGTCAGCGCGGACTGCGACACCTGGGAGGAGCTCGAGCGCGCGCGGGTGCGGGCGAGCGTGAGGAGGCCGGATGAGCCAGCTCGATGACTGGGTTGCGGCACTGGCGGCCGAGCTCGGGGTCGAGCTCGACGTAGACGTCCGGGGCCTGCTCGATCTAGCCCGGGTCGCGGCGCATAGCGTTGACCGCCCGGCCGCGCCGCTGACCACGTTTGTAGTCGGATACGCCGCCGGGCGGCAGGGTGATCCCGACGCGGTGACCCAGCTGTCCGAGCGTGCGGCGGCGCTGGCCCGCGCCTGGCCGTCGGGGCCGAAAGGGGTGCCCGGCCAGGGCTAGAACGCGAACCCGCCCGGCCGGCCCGACCGATCGGCGAGCAGTCCGGCCAGCGTGGCTACCGCGATCTCAGGTGGCGTCCGGGAACCGATGTTGAGCCCAATCGGCCGGTGCACGCGGGCAATGTCCTGATCGGTCACGCCAAGGTCGTGCAGCGCCTCGATGTGCGGAGCCGTGTGCCGCAGGCTGCCCATCACCCCGATCCAGCGCGCCGGTTGCCCGAGCGCGTCTCGCAACACCGTACCGAGCTCGGCCCGATCGTGATCGGTCACCACCACATCGGTCGTGCTATCGATCACATCCGGTCCGATGGCTACCGCCACCGCGTCGGCGTGTGCCTTGTCCGCCGAGGTCACCTGGGTCGGTTCCGGATCGACCAGCACGGTCTGGTAACCGAGGTCGCGACCGAAATGCAGCAGGTAGCGGCCGACCGGGGAGGCGAATACCGCCACCAGCGTGCGTCGCTCCGCGGTGGGGTCTATCTCGCCGTGTGCCAGCGCGCAGGCCGGGTCGGTGCTGTGCGCGTGTGCCGCCCGGTGCTCGTGGCCGTGCTCGCGGCCGGGGTCGATGCCGTGGTCCATACCGTCGAGCATGCCACCGCAGGACAATGGACGGGTTATGGCGGTGCTGAAGATCGGAACCATCGCAGTCTCCCCACCGGTGGTGCTGGCCCCGATGGCGGGGATCACCAACGGTGCGTTCCGGACCGTGTGCCGGTGGTTCGGTGGCGGCTTGTACATCTCCGAGATGATCACTTCGCGCGCTCTGGTGGAGCGGAGCCCGCGGACTCTGCGGATGATCCGGTTCGGTCCGGATGAGCGCCCGCGAAGCCTGCAGCTGTACGGCGT
>DATAFN010000021.1:0-3031 GCA_036257435.1 Actinomycetes bacterium | reverse complement strand
ATCTCTCTGCTCGTGGTACTGCCGATCGCCCTCCCCGGGATCGTGACCGGCATCGCGCTGAACAACGCCTACCAGGTGACGGGGGTCTCGTTCGGCCTGCTCACGATCATCATCGGGCACGCCACGTTCTGCATCGTGGTCGTCTACAACAACATGCTGGCGCGGTTGCGGCGGACCGGGGGTAACGTGTTCGAGGCGTCCGCGGACCTGGGTGCGGGCGACTGGCAGACGTTCCGGCTCGTCACGTTCCCGCTGGTCCGCTCGGCCCTGCTGGCCGGCGCGCTGCTCGCGTTCGCGCTGTCGTTCGACGAGGTCATCGTCACCACGTTCACTGCTGGGCCGGGCGCCCAGACGCTGCCTATCTGGATCCTGTCGAACCTGTTCCGGCCCAACCAGGCGCCGATCGTCAACGCGGTCGCGGCGGCGCTGATCGTGCTGTCGGTGGTGCCGGTGTGGTTGGCGCAGCGGCTGTCCGGCGACAGCGCCGGTGGCGGGCGGATCTGATACCAGACCGCATCGCCGAGCACCCGTTCCCGTCCGACCAGTGGTTGTCACGCCCGCCGTCATCGTCGGCCAGTTCAGGTGCCCGCCATCGCGCCGGAGTGGGAGGATTGATCCGAGAGTCGGGCGGTACTACGGTCTAGGCGATTTGCGTGCTGGTGCCCCTTCCCGCAGGAGGACTCATGCGCCCGTCTCGCGCAATCGCGATCGCTTCGTTATCCGCGCTGTTTCTGTCGTTGAGCGCCGGCTCGACCACGGCGAACCAGACGATGAGCCCGCTGCCGGGCGGTGTGGTCCGGATGCCGGGGCTGCACGCGGCGGCCAGCATCGTGCGGGACGGTGACGGGCTCGCCCACATCCACGCCGGGAACCGGCACGACCTGTACTTCCTGCAGGGCTGGATCCACGCCCAGGACCGGCAGTTCCAGATGGACGTCAGCCGGCGCACCGCCGACGGCACGCTCGCCGAACTGCTGGGAACTAGCGCACTGCCGCAAGACGTCCAGCTGCGTACCATCGGCCTGCACCGCGCGGCCGAACGATCCTGGCAGGCGTATTCGCCCGAAGCACGCGCCGCCCTGTCCGCCTACGCCGACGGCGTCAATGCGTTCGTTGCAGCCAATCCGCTGCCGCGCGAGTACACCGCGGTCAACCTGACCAGCTTCCGCGAGTGGCGACCGCAGGACACGGTCGGCATCGGCAAGCTGATCGCGTTCGGCCTGTCGTTCGACCTCGACATCGATCTGACGCTGAGCTACCTGCGCTATGTCGGCACCGGTCAGGCGCTCGGCTTCAACGGCGACGCACTGTTCTTCGACGACCTCAACCAGACCCGGCCGTTCAGCTCCGCTTCGACGGTGCCGGATGCCACGACACCAACCGCAGCAGCCGCCGCGCGCGAGCGAGCACACCCCGGCGCGGCGACGGCGCAGGGCACGCAGCTGAAACGGCTGATGGACGCCCGGCCGCTCATCGAGGCTTACCGCGACGCGACCGCCGACATACCACTGCTGGCCAAGGCGTTGCGCCGGGCCGAGCAGGCCGAAGGCTCGAACGAGTGGGTCGTTGCAGGCAGCCACACGACCACCGGCCAGCCGATCCTGGCCAACGACCCGCATCTGGCAATCGACCAGCCGTCCACGTTCTACCCGATCCACCTGCGAGCGGGCGGCCTCGACGTGGCCGGCGAGGGCTTCGCCGGCACGCCGGGCGTGATCATCGGCCAGAACGAGCACATCGCCTGGGGCGCGACCACGAACCCGATGGACGTCACCGACACCTACCTGGAGCAGCTGCGGCCGGATCCGGCCTCGCCGAGCGGGCTGGCCACCGTCTACCGGGGCACGCTCGAACCGATCGTTTCGATCCCGGAGACGTTCCGGGCCAACGTCGGTGGCGCGCTGGTCACGATCCCGCCCGGCCAGGGCGTGCCACCGGCCACACTGATCGTGCCGCGCCGGGACAACGGCCCGATCGTCCAGCTCGACCAGGCGGCGGGCACCGCGCTGTCGGTGCAGTACACCGGCTTCTCCGCAACCCATGAGCTGGAGACCTTCCTGCGCTGGGACGAGGCGGACAACCTCGCCGACTTCCGGGAGGGGCTGGCACTGTTCGACTTCGGCTCGCAGAACTGGGCTTACGCCGACCGGCGGGGCAACGTCGCCTACTTCACCAGCGGGGAGTTGCCGCTCCGCGAGGACCTGGAGGCGGGCACGGTTGCCGGCCTGCCACCGTTCATGATCCGTAATGGCACGGGCGGTAACGAGTGGCTGCCGCAGCAGACCAGCCAGCCCGGCCAGGCGGTGCCGCACGAGGTGCTGCCGGCCGCCGAGATGCCACAGACCGTGAACCCGGCGAACGGCTGGTTCGTGAACGCGAACAACGACCCGGCCGGGACCGCACTCGATGGCGACCCGCTCAACCAGCTGCGCCCGAGCGGCGGCATCTACTACCTGAGCCCCGGCTACGACGGCTTGCGCGGCGGGCGGATCACGGAGCTGGTGCGGGCCGCGATCGCGGGCGGCAATCGGGTCGACCGACGTGACATCGAGCGGATGCAGGCGGACACGGTCTTCATCGACGCCGAGTTCTTCGTGCCGCAGATCACAGCGGCGTACGAGGCTGCGCTCGGCAGCGACGAGCCGGCCCTGCAGGCACTGGCGGCGGATCCGGCGGTAGCCGAGGCGGTCGCCCGGCTCGGCGCGTGGGACTTCTCCGCGCCGACCGGCATTGCGCAGGGCTACGACGCGGCGGACGACAACGGCCGGCTGAGCGAGCCGACCGACGCCGAGAGCGCGAGCAGCGTTGCAGCCTCGATCTACTCGGTCTGGCGATCACGCTTCATGGACGCCACGATCGGCCGCACGCTGACCCCGCTCGGGCTGCCCCGGCCGCGCACGGAGTCGGAGCTGGTCGCACTCAAGCGGTTGCTGAGCGGCGGCACGCAGAGTTCCGGGCTGGACTTCTTCGCCGTGCCCGGGATCTCGGATCCGACCGTACGGCAGCAGGTCATCCTGCTCACCGCGGTCCG